>CAYQQX010000136.1:0-4259 GCA_964419495.1 uncultured Anaerolineales bacterium | reverse complement strand
GCTACATAATTTACACCCGTTTTACATTAAAATGACCTGCAGATAACTCTCGTCCATTATCCTTGATACAAATATTGGAATATTTAGAAGTAGGCTATACAAATTCGCCACCCTAACCCCCCGACCTCGGGGGGGGGGGACAAAAGTTTGATTCTCCCCATTGCGCCAACGGCGCACCTACGGCGTTGGTGGGCGGGGGGGTACGTGTAATTACTGATGTAGAGGTACAAATGGAACCCTTGAACCGACGAGAATTTCTAAAATTTTCTGGCTTTGCGGGTGCCTTGGCAGCCTTGTCCGCCTGCCAGGCAGAAGATGCGGTCACGCCGGTAGCTGCAGCAACGTTAACACCATCTCTCAACTCCTACCCTAGTTCACAAGTCGATACCGAAGAATGGTTGATCCAGCAAACACTGAGACGGATCACCTTTGGGCCTTGCAGCGAGGATATTGAACGCGCAAGAGAGATTGGATTAGATAACTTCATCGATGAGCAGTTAGCGCCTGAATCTATTGATGACTCGGAGATGGAAAGCTATCTCACCGATTTAGATGCACTCAATATGACCCCTGATGAGTTGCTTGAACTCGAAGATCGCAGGCAGGCGATTTTGACATTGGTTAAGGCTACTTTGCTAAGGGCAATATATTCCAAGCGCCAGCTATATGAATTGATGGTTGATTTTTGGAGCAATCATTTCAACATATATGTTCGAAAAAATTTCGCGGGGTTGTTGAAGATTATCGAGGATAGAGATGTCATCCGCCCGCTTGTCTTGGGGAATTTCCACGACATCCTATCTGGATCAGCTCATAGCCCTGCGATGCTGGTTTATCTTGATAATGCACAGAGTAATAGGCGACATCCCAATGAGAACTATGCCCGCGAGTTGCTCGAACTGCATACCTTGGGCGTCGATGGTGGCTATACGCATCAGGATATCGAAGAAGTTGCCCGGGCGTTAACCGGCTGGAGTATTACCGATTTCCGCGATGAAAAGCCAGGGTATTTTCATTTTCGTACACGTTTGCACGATAACGATGAGAAAACCATCTTAGGGCAAACCTTTCCCGCTGGCCAGGGGATCGAAGATGGTGAACAGCTTTTGGAGATGTTGGCCGAACATCCCTCTACAGCGCAATACATTAGCACGAAATTAGTGCGCCGCTTCGTCGCCGATGATCCCCCTGCATCTTTAGTCAGCAAGGTCGCCCAAACCTTCACCAACACAACCGGTGATATCCAACAGGTGATGAGCACAATCTTACACTCTGAGGAATTCCGCACATCCCTGGGGACAAAGCTCAAACGGCCCTTTGAGTATGCGGTTTCAGCGCTGCGGATAACGGGCGCTCAAACCAGTGTGGAGCGATCCTTGGGGCTCTTCCTAACCCAAATGGGCCAACCGCTCTTCCATTGGGTACCTCCCAACGGCTTCCCCGATAACGCAGGCGCCTGGTCAACCACCACCGGTATGCTAGCGCGCTGGAATTACGCTTTGTCGATTTCCTTCAATGCCACTCGAGATACCGAGCTCAATTGGGATGACCTGATCAATGGTGCCGTTTCAACCACTGATGTGATCAATACTCTGAGCAGCCGGCTGCTTGGTGCTCCACTATCTGATGATAGCCAGCAAGTAATTTTTGAATTTGCCAATAAGCTAAACCCTGACCTACAAACCCAAGCCATCGGGGCCTTGTTAATCGCATCCCCACAATTTCAATATCGGTAGACGGAGAAATAAAGAATGAAAACAATAACAAGACGAGAATTCCTGACCCTGGGAGCAGCACTACCCATTGTAGCGGCAGCTCCGAACAATCTTTCCAGTTGGCTGCCGCGTTTGACGGTTTTCTCCCCCCAGGGGATTGAAACCCCAGGCGATATCCTGGTATTGATCTTCCAGCGCGGCGCCATGGACGGCCTCAATGCGGTGATCCCCTTCACTGAAAGCGAATACTACAACCAGCGCCCCTCCCTGGCTATCCCAGAGCCAAAAATTGGCGATGACCTGACGAGTATCGACCTGGATGGATCTTTTGGCTTACATCCTGCCCTGCGGCCCCTGAAAGATATCTGGGATGAAAATCAGCTGGCTATCGTCCACGCTTGCGGCTCACCAGACCCAACTCACTCCCACTTCGATGCTATGGATTACATGGAGCGCGGCACCCCTGGAGAAAAATCTCTCTCCAGCGGCTGGTTGGCACGTCACCTGGAGACTGCGACCTGGGAAAATGGCTCACCTTTCAGAGCCGTTGGCATTGGCAGCATGCTGCCCAGTTCTTTACGCGGGTCGGTACCAGCACTGGCACTGCAATCCATCGCCGATTTCCACCTGGGCGGGCGCATTCGAAACCAGGCCTTGGTAGAATTCCAGACTGCGCTATCTGACCTGTATCAAACTGCGCCTTCCGATGAAATGACCTCAAGCATTTCTGAGATCAGTAACCTCTCCAATGCAGCAGATCTGACCTTCAACGCCACAGGCATGTTTGAGTCAGCTATCGAGGGAGAATATCATCCCGTTTCTGGCGTGACCTATCCAGAATCTCCCTTCGGTCAGTCGATGCTACAAATTGCTCAACTGATCAAAGCCGACCTGGGGCTTGAAGTAGCTGCCGTTGATATCGGCGGCTGGGATACGCATGTCAACCAGGGCAGCACTGAGGGTCAATTCGCCGATCTACTGAGCGATCTCGCGGGCGGGCTGAGCGCCTTCTACCATGACCTGGGTGATCTAAGCAAACGTGTCACCATCATAACGATGTCAGAATTCGGGCGTCGTTTGAGTGAGAACGGCAACTCGGGCACCGATCACGGTCATGGCAACGTTATATTCCTGCTGGGCGGCGGGGTCAATGGTGGAAAAATCTACACTGATTGGCCTGGGCTTTCACCGAATGCCCTCTATGGTCCCGGAGATTTGGATATCACTACAGATTTTCGCGATGTATTGGGCGAAATCGTTCAAAGACGACTGCTCAACGAAAGTTTGGATGAGATCTTCCCAAGTCATACAAATTGGAAATCTTTGGATTTAGTCAGAACAGGTTGATAAAATTAGATTCCTATCGAAACGAAAAAGCGTTTGGGACATAATAACTATCCCAAACGCTTTTTCGTTCGGGAACTTTTTTGATATGAGCAGCGTTTATGAGGTATTCAACCTTCAACCAACCTTTACTACCTCGAGGAGGAGATCATGACCCAGAAAACAATCTACACCCTAACAACGCTGCTGACAATTCTGACTTTGACAACCCTGGCTTGTGGGTTAGGCACCCGCATCGAGACCCTGGCACCAACCCAGAAGTACGAACCGCTCCCTGAAGTGGAATATCCAGTTGAAGAGTACAACATCCCCCAAACTGAAGGTGATGATGCCTCGGCGGAAGTTTCGCGCGAAGCCGAAGAATTATCTGATGCACCGGCTGTTTCCATGCCATCCCCCACTAGCATGCCTCCCATCACCCAACCCAATGACGAGGCCTACCCCGATATGTATTTCGAGAATTACGGCGTTAACCCCTTTATCGACACCGAAGACGACCACTATTCCACCTTTGCATTGGATGTGGATACGGGGTCATATAGCCTCGCTCGCAGTAATCTAAACCGCGGCGTTCTTCCCGACAAAGACGCCATCCGGGTGGAAGAGTTCGTCAACTACTTCGAGCAGGGTTATACATATCCTTCGGAAAGAAACACGTTTGCCATTCATCTAGATGGCGGTCCGGCACCATTCACTGAGAACGACCGCTACCAAATGCTGCGCGTGGGCGTTCAAGGATACGCCATAGATCCCGAAGACCGCAAAGATGTCTCGCTGACCTTCGTGATCGATGTCTCTGGTTCAATGGACATGGAAAATCGCCTGGAACTGGTCAAGCGTGCGTTGGAATTACTCGTCGAACAGCTTAGCCCCAGAGACCAGGTCAGCATCGTGGTTTACGGATCGACAGCCCGCATCGTCTTGGAACCCACTCGAGGGAGTGAATATGGCACAATCATGGAAGCCATCCGCTCATTGCGACCCGAAGGTTCCACCAATGCCGAAGCTGGATTGCGGTTGGGCTACGAACAGGCCTTACGCGCCTTCAACCCGCGCGGCATCAATCGGGTGATCCTGTGTTCCGACGGAGTCGCCAATGTGGGCAACACCGGAGCCGAGTCCATCTGGGAGCAAATCTCGGCCTATGCCAGCGAAGGCATCACCCTTACCACAGTAGGTTTTGGCATGGGCAATTACAAT
>CAYQQX010000135.1:0-12618 GCA_964419495.1 uncultured Anaerolineales bacterium | reverse complement strand
ACTAGTCCTTCTATCCTTTACGCTTTTTCTGAGTTACGCAACCCTCTACTACATAAAAATAATATATTGAATCATAAAAATACTCTTGCTAATTATTTTTATGCAAAAAAACGACAATGTAGTAGCATCCTGGCAATGAACTTTGCGACCTTCACATTGTCTACCCCATCTGATTTATTGTCTGTACACCCTCTTTGTTCTTGCTAAAATCTATTTCTTGTTATAATTTATATTGTTTCCAATTCAATTACTAGACTTATACTAAAAAATCAATTCATGTCCAAAACAAGATGAAGGGATGTTTAAATGAAACACAAAGTACGAGTAATGCTACAAGTCATGATTGATGTAAATGTCGAAGGGGACTCCCTATTAGATGCCCTAAATACCGTTGAAAGTTTCGGATGGAAAAATTTTTTTACTGAAGAGATTGAAGTCTTAAGTGGAGACATGAAAGCGACTGGCGTTTGGGAAAATGGCTACAATATCGATATATTAGCCAAAAATTTAGTTAACAATTCAAAAAAATAACCTTGCCTACAGCTTTCCGACAAGTATTGCGAATCTTGAAAATTAGTGGCAAATTGGCGATAACCGAGTTTCCCTTTTGGTGAGCTTTTGAAATATTTTCCAATATTTGAGCAATTCAGCTTTCAAGAAATTGGTTTTCAGCTTGTTACATAAGATTCTGTAGCGAGGAAACATCTACGCCATTTCTTTGACACTCTAAAGGAAATGTTCTAATGAAATTGCAATCCTGGTGTCAGCATATACTGGTTTTGCTTTTCCCTCGATGATTTTCCTCACTCCCCATTAAGTTATCTAGTTGCTTGCACTTGTAACCCATCATGCAGTGCAAGTGCCTTCTCTCGCTGGCGTGTTTAGCAGGTGTGGGTGCTATTATTAATTCATACACAAGTGCAAATAATCTATTTCCACATGCACTCCATACAGTGTCATCACTTGACCTGGTGCACCAATCATTGTAAGTTGTGCAGGCACCCTTATTCCGTTCTGTAACTCTATTATCACCTGTTGCTTGTCAAGTTCAGGCATGTACCTGCTAATTGTGAATACTATCCTATAATTGTATCTCTGTCGCATCAGCGTTGGTGGAACTACTTTTATGTTCAGTGTTCCTTCAACTGTGTTGCCATCGGTGTGGAGTTTTACGGAGTACATGGGGATTAGTCACTAAGATTTAGGTTGCAATATCTCATCTCAAACAATATATAATGATATTGTAGTAGAACTTTTGCAAGTGAAATTACACCGAGAAATAAAATTAGATGAATTAAACCAAATCGTCCCACTATAACTTATGAATTATTCCTAGTCCTCTGTTTATAAACTGTTTTGTTTGCACTGTGACAGCATAAAATAAAATTAACCATATGTCGAAGTGCTTGCATAAATATACAAACTAACCAGAAATGAAATCTATGTTATTTGAATCAAGAATAAATATTTTTTGAGATTATTGCGTTAATTTTTTGATTTAGTACAATGATAAAGACGGGGTTACTACTTCCCTGTCTCCTCTTATGCCCTCGGACTGTCCTTCTCAAGGCCGACACAATATCCGAGGGCATTCTTTGTTTGTATTTGCCCCCGGCGTGCTGGCTACACTATTTATTCCGGGGGCGCTTTCGGAGCTGAGACGATTCTATTTGCGTTCTGCTATTCGTTAAGATTGCAAGTTTCATGCCAATGCAGAATTACAGTGCTCTACGGCTATAAATGGGTAGTTGTTACGATGTTTGGATGTGATAATGCATCAGCAGTTGATACTACATAGATTTCAAGAAAATGCACTGCAAATAGAGAGCAATCTTCCTACCCCAAAAACCTTCTTGACCAAGCTGACACATAATGTGATTGGTAGAATTATTTCTTTCAGTGAATAACTATTGATATAATTAAGCCGTCACAAAGAATTACTCCCCAATATACCCATTGAAAAATGGGCACTAGCTTAGGTGTTTCAAGGTTTTTTCAAACAGCGGAATTACCCATACATACACGGGTAGCATATCGCTCAGGCACCATATATACGCCTGTTACTGCTGGTGTCGCCAAGTGGTAAGGCAGTAGCTTCCCAAGCTACCATTCGTCGGTTCGAATCCGTCCACCCGCTCTAGAAAAACCGTCGCGTGCAACGGTTTTTTTATTTAATAGTGAGATTGGCACATTTATTGTTCTATTACTCTGCCTGCTTCCAAACTCTTCCTAACTGACCCATACCAATCCAAACAAATTCTGTCGCAATCCTGGGGCATAATTATTGATTACGTTGAACATAGGCAACCCTTTCAAATAACTTGCAAGGACGTTAGCGTGATATAAGCAAATGTCTATTCATGGTAGAATTTACAGAGAAAACATTAACAAATTCTTACTCTCACATGACAAAAAAAGCGTCCATCCTTTATATTGAAGACAATATTTCTAATCGCCTACTTGTGAGGCGAATCCTCGAATGTCCCTCCAGTTGTAGCTATTGCTAACATAGCAGAACTATATAAAAGCATCTGTGCTGGAAGAACCTTAATTATTTTTATAATTGCTTGTTGAGTTTTGAAACTCTTCTTGTTAGGAGATGACATATTTCTTACATTCTTCTTGAAACTAAAGGACCACCCGTGTAGGTGCGGGTGGCCCCAATGAAATGGAAATCCTATAGTTGCCACGCGCCCCTTCGCGTGAGCCAGTTCACAATGATGGTAGTTTTGCAGGCAATATTTCTAGCTGATTGCCATAATTATAGCACGAATGTTCTTCGAACGCTATTATTATTGCTAATTCAGGAAATATCCTAACAAACAATATACAAATTGCGATACAAAACAATCATTAATTAATCAAATCGGTTTTGAAATCATAATAGTCATAGCGAATACACAACAAACCGGTAACAACAGTACTCCCTTCCTATTCATACCGAATCCATTACTGTTATAATAGAACTGTTGTTCTATTAATTGTTTTTGTTTTTTGTGTGTTAATATGACCACTGGTTTTGATTACATCTTTGGAAAAATGTTCCAATCGCGAAGGGATGGTGACACCATGCTTAAGATTACTGTAAATCACAATACGTATTCCATGCTGACTGAGCTAGCTCGCGAGGAGGGCACCAGTATCGAGAAGCTTGCTTTGGATCTGATCGAAAAAGAAGTAATCAAGAGGTATGAGAAAACCAACGAGCACGAATTGATCTGGGAAAGCCTTTCCGAACGCCAAAAAGAAGTCGCTGCGTTGGCGTGTCTGGACTATACCAATGTAGAAATCGCTGAAAAAATGTCCGTTTCCATAGAGACTGTCAAAAAACATATGACCGAAGCCCTGCGCAAGTTTGGCATTCGCGGTCGTCATCAATTGCGTTATATTTTGAAGAAGTGGGATTTCAGCGCATTCGACAAAAACTAACCCCTATATAGCTCTCAATTTAAACTACCACCCCCCACGCCTGCATCCCCCATAGTGTTAACACTTAAATACCACCCTTAATTACACTGTGGGTAATTGATAAAAAACCTCGGATCAGGTATCTTGGGGGCATGAAAGATCTCACCCCGGGCCGCATCTATCTCATTCCCGAAGAAGGCGCTTTCGATCTGACCATCGAGGCTGCGCTGACGACGGGCATCAATCTGCTGATTTGCGGCAACCGCTTGCCGTTCTACGATATCGCCTATGCGCTGGCTGGACGGGTGGGGCAGGCGTACCATTCAATCCTCCAGGAGAAAATACGCTTTTCCCGTGCAGAAAGCTGCACGCAGTTTCTTGACTTCCTTTCCCACCTGTCCCACCTTTCCGCCCCCTTACTGGTCACCGACTTGCTCTCCCGCTTCAATGACGAAGATGAACGTCATGTGGACGAGCTGTTCTTTGCCTGTCAGGTTGAGCTGCAGCGTTTATCAAAGGACCAACTGGTGTTTGTCACCGCCCGAGCGCGTCCTCCTTTGGAGCGATTGGGCTACGCCTTGAGTAGAGCGACTCAGCTCGTAGAGGGGATTGCCTGATGGGCCACACCCTGCCCCCCTTCTCTCAGCAGTTCAAAATGGAGCGCAGCACCTTTAGCGAGATGCGCCGCGCCCTGCTGCACCGCGATGACAAGGCCTTGTTTGACGATATGTGGAATAAGGCTGAGTTCCATGTCCCCGCGGCGGAGAAGGCCAAGCACCCGTTGCCCATCTTCAGCATCCTGCTCTCCATGAACCTGGAGCAGGAGAAAGCCATCTACCGGTTGGAAGGCAAGCTGATCAAGCAGGAGCAGCAGATCACGACGCTGGAAGATAAACTCAGCGCCAGCGAATCCGAGGTAATCCTGCTCCGGGGTGAGATCGAATCCTTAAGGTGGGAAGTAGACCAGCTCAAATCCAGCATCCGCGAAGAACTGCTCGAAATCCTGTATCCCAGCTATGCCCCGTGATGCTCGTAGTGCAGAGCACATCGGTTGGCTGTTCTCTGTCTACCCCGATGTAGAGGATGGGGCCGTGATCTGGCTGATCGGGGAAGATGGGGGGCGTCACCGTTTGTGTCAACCCTATCCGACGCGCTTCTACCTGGCTGCTCATAAGGAGGGGGATTTGAACATCGCCGCCGGCTATCTTGCGACAATCAAAGATCCGCCTGAGGTCCAATTCGTGGTCAAGCGCGACCTGTTCAAGGGGCCCCGGCGTGTGCTGCAGGTGCAGTGCGCCGACCCCGTCTCCCAGCAGAGGTTGTTCTACAACCTGCAGAAGCGCTTCAAGCACCTGCATTTCTTCAACGCCAAAATCCCCTTCCCGGTGCGCTTCGGCGGGGAGACCGGAGCCTTCCCCATGGCCAAATGCCGCATGGTAGTTGATGGAGAAGGGCTGGTCGAAAGGATCGATGTGCTGGATAGTCCCTGGGATTTCAGCTACGACCTGCCCGATTTACGTGAACTGATCATCCAACCGGACAGCGACCCCACCTACAAGCCGCCCAGTAAGATATCTCTGCACCTGGGGGAATCAAGCTGGGAGTTTGGAACCGAGGACGGCCGCGGCTTATTGCTGGGGGTGATGGAGATCCTGAAAACCCACGACCCCGACGTGATCCTGGCAGTCTATGGGGATGGATGGCTGTTCCCTTACCTGAACCAGCTGGCGGAGCAGCACGGGTTGGACTTCAACCCCAACCGGGACAAACGCAAGAAGCCGGTGATCAAAGACGAGCTGACCTATCACAGCTACGGGCAGGTGCACTACCGCGCCGCCCAGACCATGCTCTTTGGACGCTGGCACGTCGATCCGGGCAACGCCGCCATGACCGGCGGTTTCAGCCTGCACGCGGCCATCGAGATGGCACGCGTCAGCGGGGTGGATGTGCAGATTGCCGCTCGTAACAGCCCGGGGGCTGGGTTCACTGCCATGCAGGTACGCCAGGCTCTGCGCTGGGAAGCCATGGTACCGCTGAAGAAAACCCAAACCGAACCTTTCCGCCCGTTGATGGCGCTCAACGATGCCGACGGGGGCGGGCTGAACTACCACCCGGTGGTCGGCCTGCACTTTGACGTGGCTGAGTTAGATTTCTTTTCCATGTACCCCTCCATCATGGCCGAGTGGAATATCAGCGGGGAGACTGCCGGGCAGCAGGGCAAATCATACAAAAGCACGCCTCGCAGCAAGATGCCCATCAACCAGGATGCACCAGGTTTAGTCGCTTCGGTGCTCAGGCCGCTTTTGGACAAGCGTCGCCTGGCCAAGGCCATGCTGCGGGCGATTGCCAAGGATGATCCCCGCCGAGAACAGCTCAAGGGATCCATAGACGGCCTGAAGTGGCTGGGCTATGTTTCCTTCGGCTACCAGGGACATGCCCACAACCTGTTCGGTCGCATCCTGGCCCACGAAGCCATTTGCGACATCGGACGGGAAATGCTGGTGCGGGCCATGGAGGCCTCGCACGACTACGGCTTCAATGTACTGGCGGCCAACACCGATTCGGTTTTCATCCAAAAGAAAGGGGCTTCCAAACCCGAAGACTTCGCCCCGCTGATCGAGGAAATCAACCAGCGCACCGGGTTGACCATCGAGCTGGAGGGTATCTTCCAGTGGCTGGCCTTCCTGCCCTCGGTGATGAACCCGCGCATTGGGGCATCCAACCGTTATTTTGGCAAGTTTTACGATGGAGAGCTGAAGGTGCGCGGCATGGCCCAGCGCAGGCGCGACACGCCGGCCTGGATCACCAATGCGGAGCGGAATGCAATGGCAGTGATGGCCGGGGAGTCCGTAGTCGAAAGGTTAAGTGATCATGTATCTGAAGCGCTAGCCATCGTCTACCAGCATGTGGCTGACCTGTACGCTGAGAAAGTACCCCTTGAAGATTTAGTCACCCGCAAACTGCTGTCTCGAGAGCCGGATGAGTACAAGGGCAAATCAGATTCAGCCAAATCCGCCCGGCAGCTGCGGGCTGCGGGGATCGATGTGCGCGTAGGTCAGCGCCTGCCAATGATCTACGTCAAAGGGGAGAAACCTGGGGTGTATGCCTGGGGCTTGCCCGATAAACCTGCCTGGAATCAGATTGACAAAACCCGTTACCGGGACTTGATGATCCGCAGTATTTATCAGGTACTGCAGCCCTTCGGAATGAGCGAAGCCGACCTGACCAGCCTGGTGGTGGGCGGTGGCAGGCAGCTGCTGTTATGGCCTGAAGAGCCCGAGATGGAGGGGGATGAAGACACCCTGGCAGAAGATCTGTTTGGACCGTTCCTGACACTCAAGTAAATTAGTGAAGTAGCTGACCGCGTTTGCAGTTATGTAAGGGAACAATGAACGAAAAACCATCTCTCGCATGGTATAAATCATTAATTGCAGCGAGTAACACGAGAGAGGAGCGTACATGCAAGCAGTAGTCTTTGGCAACGTAACCCTGGATGTGATTTGTTTCCCTGTTAATGACGTACCGCGCAAGGAATCGATATCCTTTGAAAGATCCACCATCTCCCCTGGTGGATGTGCATCGAACGTAGCTATTGGTCTGGTTTCGCTTGGAACTCAAACGGGGCTAATCGCTCAAACAGGAGCTGACGACTCTGCTGAACTGCTGTTTAAGTATTGGGATAGAGTTGGCGTAAATACAGGTTTCGTTAAGCGCAGCTCAGACGCCACCACTGCAGTCAGCATTGGATTAGTCGATAACGACTACCAGCCGCGTTTTGTACATACGTCAGGAGCAAATGCTCACTTGAGCGCTGATGCGCTTGACATCCCTTCCCTGAAATCTTCAGGAGTGCGCTTCTTGCATGTAGCAGGGTTCTTTGTGCTTCCATCGCTTTTCGATGGCATATTATCGCAAAAGCTCTCTGAGGCGAAGAGCTTAGGGTTGCAAACATCCCTGGATGTAGTTTTCAATGTGCGTATGGATGATCCTACGCTGCGCAATTTTCTTTGGGAAGCTATGCCCTTTGTCGATAATTTCTTATGTAATGCTTATGAAGCATTTCGAATGACAGGAATTGATATCCCGGAGCAAGCAGCCCACGCTTTGAAGGATCACGGTGCAAATAACGTAATTGTCAAACTCGGTGAAAAAGGGTGCTATTTCTTAGGTGATGCATTCACAGGCCATATCCCAGCTCCCAAAGTGGATGTCGTCGATACCACCGGCGCCGGCGACGCCTTTGCAGCTGGCTTCATCGCTGCCCTATGCCGAGGTTCAAGCATTCAAGAAGCGCTTAAAGCTGGAAATCAGGCCGGCGCACAAATTGTTGGAAAATTAGGTGCCATCCAAGCCTGGATGGATAAATAGTTATACAATTTCTACCAGTGAATCTGATAGGATGGTTCTTCAGGTTTGGCGAATAACTTCGCCAAGACAACTCCCGCCACAAAACCACCGATATGTGCCCAAAAGGCCACGCCGCCCACATCGGGACCGCCCAACGAAATCACCCCTGAAAAGAATTGCAGCACAAACCACAACCCCAATACTAATGCTGCTGGCAGCATAGACAAACGGATGAAAAAACCCAAGGGGATCAACGTCAGCACCTTACTCTGAGGGTAAAGCACTAAATACGCACCTAGAACCGCAGCAATCGCGCCACTGGCCCCCACTGTTGGAATCTGGGAAACTGGGTTAGTGAAGATGTGAGCCAGGGATGCCACAATCCCACCAATTAGATAAAAAATGATGTAACGGCCGCGCCCCATGCGATCTTCGACATTGTCACCAAAAATCCAAAGATAGAGCATATTGCCGCCGATATGTGCCAGTCCGGCGTGCATGAACATACTGGTGAACATATCGCTGATATCACCCATACTCAGGCTGTTGGTAAACTGGAATGGGATCAGGGCGAATTCATATACCAATGTTTGCTCCTGGGAACCCAGCATACTTTGAAACAAATACACCAGCACATTGGCTGCAATCAATACATAATTGACAATGGGAACTCGCCGAGTTGGAATATCATCGCGAAGCGGGATCATAGTTTCTTTCCTCTCATGCCCTTTGACTACACATTAGGATTTTCTTTTACTAAATAGATTCCTGGCAAACTAACCAGAGTGGTCAATCCCTTGATGATCACATTGCTAATAAAAATCGACCAAACCACTGCATTAGGCAGGATCCCACCAAACGCTAACCAGCTAAATAACACGCTGTCCAGCGGGATGCTCAGCGCATTACTCACTAATACCCTTGCCCACTGGTATTTGTGCGTAACTCTCTCCACCCAAAGTCGATAGCCTTCGGTATCAACCAGTTCGGCAATCACTTCGGCCACAATCGAGGCAAAAACGATTCGCCACACGGGGGATAGTACCTGCCCAAAGGTTTCTTGAGGGCCAACAGCAAGGTCTGGGGGCAAGATGGATGTCAACCAGAACAAACCAGCCATAAGCAGGTTCAAAATAGCGGCGGTAACAATCAATGTTCGGGAAGCTTTGATCCCCGCGGTCTTGTGCACCAAATCCCGCAAAGTGAAAGTAAACGGATAGACAAATGTGCCTGCATCGATAGAAAATCCGGCGATCATGACAATGCGCAGGCTGGCAATATCCGCCATCATTTGGAAAGCAATATAGGCCGCTGAAACAATGGTTGCTGCTACCATGGGAAAATCCTTATCTACTTGAAAAGTCGGCCAAGTTTATCATAATATTTGATCGCTTCAATGCCAATGCCCCCAGGTAAGTTTTATTTTCTTGCAAAGCGTACAAACTTTTAGGGGTGTGCAAATATCAATTGCCAGCCACCCCAATAACGCTCTCCCTGATCGTCAGAACACTCTGGCGCAAACAAATCCACTGGCTCGCCGCCTTCGCCAATGTTCAAGGTATACCTGGGCTCAGGATCCATGGAATAATCTGCATATCCCCACCCCATTTCTGGTTTCAGTCCGGTGAAGAAGTGTTCTTCCTGACCATCCCAATGAATGATAATCTTCACACCTGGAATTCCTTCTCCAAGCGCGTTTTGCACCAAAATCTGGATGAGCGAATCACCCATTTCTTGATCACAAACCAAAGCCTGCTCGCGCATCACAAAGGGTGGTGCTAATGTAGGCGTTGGCGTACGAGTAGGGAGGGGAGTAAATGTCAAAATTGGGGTTCGGGTCAGCGTAAGTGTTGGTGAGATGCTAGGTGTGGATGTAGGCAGGCCATCATCGACTTCCTCGGGGGTGGTCGTCTCGTTTGGGGTTTCCAGTGTCTCCGTTGCGGTCGACTCGATTTCTGCTGTTACGGTGATTTCAACTGTTGCAGTGTCTTCGGGTATTGGGGTTTCCGAAGGATCTGGCATTGAAGTAGCCGTACGCGGCGCGGGCTCAGGAACTTCTCCCAAAGCAGCCGATAACCTAGCTAAAGCGACAGCCGCCTCATAGGAATAACCCTCTGCCAGGTAACGCTGACTCTGCGCGGCAAGAATGCTGGCAGAATCTTCTTCATTCAGCAGCGCCAGTCTTGCTTGAGCACGGGTCATATCCTCGGTAGCAGAATAGGCCGCGGCAATAGCAGCGCGGTAGGCATCTTTATAATCTTCTCTAAAAGCATCTGGATGTGTATCGACATACTCCGCAGGGGAAAATATCCAGGTGTATAAGAGCCCGACCATGAAACCCAAAATTACTCCCGTCAGCAGATACCAGGGACCGCGACTCTCTCGCGTCATGGTGCTTCTCCCTGAGAGCTGTCAGAAATCATTTGGATACCTTCCAATAGCAATTCTAATCTGGCCAGGTCAGATTGTGAATAACCCACCTCTTGGGCAAAACCAATCGCATCCAAGATGAGCAAAGCAGTGTCTCCATCCCCCAAGAAAGACAATCGCCCCATTGCCAGCGTAGGATCCCGCTCTATCTGATAGGCCTCAGCGACCATGAGCACGTAATCTGCACGGTAATCCTGACGCAGGCTATCGGGTGTGGTATCGACATAATCCACAGGATCAATCACCCAGCCATAGAACAGGCCAAGGCCAATACCGACAATGATAGCGATGATAAAACCAATCCAGCGTGACATGGGATAGTGATTAGTGGAAGATGATCAGTGGTAAGCGAGGCTTATTGTGCCATAGAGATACCAAATGGACAAGTTGACAAGAAATTATCCACGAAGAATAGAAAGAAATTCGTGTTCCTTCGTGTTCTTCGTGGATTCAAAATTCTAAAGGAGCTCTCCTAATGCAGCCAATAGTAATGTGACGTTCTCTTGGCGAGCGCTGAAGCCCATTAGGCCAATACGCCAGATTTGGCCAGCTAAAGGTCCAAAACCGCCAGCGATTTCGATATTGTATTTTTCCAAAAGCTGTTTGCGAATGGCAGCTTCATCTAAGCCTTCAGGCAATTGTGGGGTGGTCAAAGAAGGCATGCGAAAATCCAAAGGCACGCGCGGCGGCAGTCCTAGTTTCTCTAGGCCAGCCCAGAGATTTTCTGCCACCGAGCGGTGCCTCGCCCAACAATTCTCAACACCTTCTTCAGCCACCAATCGCAGCGCTTCGCGCAACGCATAGAACATATTGATCGGCCCTGTGTGATGGTAAGCATGCGGCTTTAACCAGTATTTTGAAAGTCCGCTGATGTCCAAATACCAGTTGGTCACTTTAGATTGCCGTTGTTGGAATACTTCCATCGCCCTAGCGTTGGCTGTAAAAGGAGCCAGCCCTGGCGGCGCAGAGAGACATTTTTGTGAACCACTATAGCAGATATCAACATCCCATTCGTCGATTTCGATGGGCACCCCGCCCAATGATGCAACTGTATCCAAAATCAACAGTGCGCCATGACCATGTACGACATCGGCGATCTCATCAACTCGCATTTGCACCGTACCTGTCGAAGTTTCACCATGCACCAGGGTGACTAATTTAAAGCCGCCTTCCTTGAGCGCATCATCAAAATCTTCGGGAGCAAATACCTCCCCCCAATGTTTCTCGAGTCGCTGAACTTGAGCGCCATATCGAGAAGCCATATCTGCGAGACGTTCCCCAAAGAAACCGTTAATCGCTGTCAAAACTTTATCCCCTGGCTCGACGAAATTGGAAATCGCCGTTTCCATGCCGGCTGTACCTGTCCCTGAAATGGGTATGGTGAATTCATTCGCTGTCTTGAAGGTGTAGCGTAATAATTGCTTTAATTCATCCATCACAACTACAATTTCGGGATCGAGATATCCAACGGGTGGCTGCGCCAAAGCGCGCAACACGCGCGGCGGAACCATGCTTGGTCCGGGACCTAATAAAATACGTGATGAGAGGTCTAAATCTTTGAATTGTGGGGATTGCATGCCTTGCCTCCTAAGTTTTTTGATGTTGTTTCAACAATATAAAGTTTACCCTAAATTCGGTACTCAGGTAGGGGATTCAATGTTTTTATAATAATAATTGGAAGTCGCATGGAGTGCTGGAATGATGCTGAGGCGCTTGACTTAATTATTTCATTTACTATTATATAAGATGGAGCAGGCGTTCCCATCTTGTCGAATTAGAAGGAATGGTGAAAAAGCTGGTGTTTTACAAAATCCAATGCTATACGTGTCATGGCCACAGGCCCGCCTTTGGCGTGAACGCAGCGTCGCCGTAGGCGTGCAGAGCAAGCGGAGTGAAGCATGCCCTGCGATCGAAGATCGTGTCGAAGGGAATCCCTAAAACCGAGCGATTAGCTAGCAAAGTCAGATACCCGGGATTCCTCGCTACGCTCGGAATGACAGTGGAGACGCTTTTGCTTTCCTCGTCAACACTGGCAACCCCATAGAAACATTGACCCTGGACTCCATCAGGAATATCTATACCGGAAAAATCACCCGTTGGTCTGAATTGGAAGTTGATGGGATGAAGGCTGAAATCCATACCTATCAGCGTAACCGCAACTCCGGCAGCCAAGAGCTTATGGAAGCATTGGTTATGGGTGATTTGGAGATGATTGACTCTCCAGACATGATTTTAGATTCAATGATCGGTCCGATTAACGCAATTGCGGATGATCCTTTGGGGATTGGGTATTCAGTTTACTTCTACGCAAATTTCATGTTTCCCCATGAATCCATCAAATTGATCAGCATCAACGGCATAGCTCCAACATCAGCCAATATTGCTGATCATAGCTATTCATTGACCACGGAAGTTTATGCCGTCATCCGTGAG
>CAYQQX010000134.1:0-12770 GCA_964419495.1 uncultured Anaerolineales bacterium | reverse complement strand
CCCCCCCGCCCCCCAATTCTGGGGGGAGAATCATAGTTCAGTTCCCCCCAAGGTTGGGGGTTAGGGGGGCTGATTTGTTCAACCTTCCATTGACTAATTCAATAATTAACTCCTTTACTCTAGAACCCCGCTTTCTTGGAGAAACCGGGTTTCTTTTAGGTTCCTTTTTGACGCAATTGTCTGATGATTTCTTCCGTAATCTCTTCTACATTCTTATCAATTTCCACAATGATAGCATCCTTCGGCACTTCCAAGGCCTCAAATTGGCTGCGCAGCATTCTCGCTTGCATGTAATGATCGGGACGGGCGATCATGCGCTGATAAATTGTGTCAAAATCACCGTTTAGGTGCACAATGATCGTTCCCGGGTTGCCATCCGCAAGCTGGGCGCGGTATTTCTCCTTCAACACCGAACAGGCCAGGATTAGCGACTTCTTGGGGTGGTTTCGTAGTGCAAGCAGTGACCAGGAAAGCCACCACAAACAAAGATATGGGGATGAGTTTCTTCATCAGTATTTCTTTTGCAAATAATCAGGGTTTGGCCAGGGTTAGTTTAACAATATTGCCCATACCCAGATCCTCAACATTCTCAAGATTCAGCCCTGCCATACGAACGTTTTCGACTGTGCGACGGTTGATATTGGCTCCCATCATGCACACGATCAGCGGATTGAGGAAATCCATTATTGGACCGACAATGGCGTTTTCCGAGCGTACATGATCCAGCAGGATGATCTGACCACCAGGCTTGACCACGCGTTGAAGTTCCTTCAACCCTAAAATTGGGTCTGGGACAGAGCAAAATACGAATGTGGCCACAGCCGCATCAAAGGCATCATCATCAAATTCCAGAGATTGCACATCCCCCAAACTTAGATCCACGCCAGGATCTAAGTTCAGGTTGACGACCTTTTTTCGGACCTGATCCAGCATCCCCGGGGTTAGATCGATCCCGGTGACTTCAATCCCCGGGGGATAGCAGGGCATATTCTTTCCAGTACCCACCCCAACTTCCAGAACCCGATGACCATTCACCTGAAACCACAACCGTTTCCGCAAAGGAAACCCGTGAACCTGCTAGGGGGCTGGGGTTACCGAGGTTGGGGCATGATGGGACCATGGATGCACGGGGGATGGGGCTATAGCTCATTCGGCTGGATCGGCATGATCTTCATGTGGTTGATCCCGGCCAGTTTTTTGGTGTTTTCTGTGTTAGGCCTCATCTGGTTGGCGCGTGCCCTGACAGGGTCGCACGGTTGGGATGGAAATGCATCAGCAACTTTGCCCTGCCCGAGTTGTGGGAAGAGCGTCCAGGCAGATTGGCGCAACTGCCCATCCTGTGGAGCTGTCATTTCTAACGAGTAAGGAGGTTTACCTCATGTGTGGATACTGTCCTTTTCATCATATTCGAACATCCCGTAATCACCGGCAGGAATTCCCTGCACCAACATCAGCACCGGAATATGCTCCGCCTGCTACCCGGGTCGAAACCCGCCCCTGCCACAATTGCAGCACTCGTGTGCAGGAAGATTTTGTTTTCTGCCCCCGCTGCGGTACGGAGTTGTTAAATGCCTGCCTGGGTTGCCACCGTGCTGTTGAAGCCAGTTGGAGCAACTGCGCATATTGTGGCACAAACCTGGTAGCCGCATAACTCACCAACTTACACACTTGCATACTTGCAAACATGCACACTTGCAAACATGCACACTGAAAGGAGAATCTCATGCGTATCTTAGCACGCTTGAAGGCTCTATTTGGAGCCAAAGTAGACCAAACCTTGAAAGAATTAGAAGATCCGCGCGCCGACCGCTCGCGTTCCCGCGCCACTGGTGGATCGGGATTGGGGCGGACCATCTCCAAGCGCATCATCGAGATGCACGGCAGACAAATTTGGGCACAAAGCTGGCCAGGGGCCGGTTCCACCCTTGCCTTCAACCAGCCCCTGGAGGGGCGTGGGCCAGTCTCTTTCCCTGACTCTCACCCACCCATTGCCTGCCCCGCCTGCGGCAAACTGACTGAACCTGATTGGCACCTGTGTACGTACTGTGGGGGTTCTTTAGTAGAATGAATAATCCTGTTTCCGGATTTGCGCCATAAACGCCAACGCCGCAGTTGAAGGTCGCCGGTCTTTGCGGCTGACAATAGACAGGCTGCGCGATACGCTCAATCCCTCACCACGGATAGTCGCCAGGACCCCCGCAGACGTCTCCAGCTCAATGGATAGGCTAGACACCGCTGACAACCCCAACCCCGCGGCGACGATGTTTTTAATCCCCTCACAGCTGCCTAGTTCTAGGGAATCTCCGGGGCGGATACCCGCTCCTTCTAACAGGATCACCATCCCCGCTCGCGTGCCCGACCCCGCTTCTCGCCAGATGAAGGTTTCCCCAGCTAGATCAGCAGGCACGACAACTTCCATCTCTGTAAGAGGGTGATCAGGGGGGACGATCAAAACCAAATCATCATTGAAAAAGGGCTGCACCTGAATCCCTGGTGTATTTTCATATCCCTCCACAAACCCCAAATCGATCTGATCATTCAATATTTCCTGAACGATCTCCCGGCTATTCCCCAATTGGAAGGTGACTTCAAGGCCGGGATGAAGTTCTCGAAACTCAGCTAATACGGATGGAAGAACATAGATCCCTAGTGTACTGCTGGCCCCCAATCGCAAATATCCACGCTCCAGACCTTTTAGCTCATCCAGGGCACGGTGCATCTCACCTACCATTCCAAGCAACCGTTCGGTATAGTCGAACACAATCCGCCCCGCATCTGTTTGCACTACGCCTCCCCCAAGCCGATCAAACAAAGTTACACCTAATTTTGCCTCCAACTGACGCACATGCTTGGATACGTTGGGTTGGCTGGTATGCAATTCTTCTGCCGCCCCTGTAAAACTCAGCTGCCGGGCGACGATTTGGAAAACTTTCAGACGGTAGAGATTGACGAGAGAGGATTTCATACCAAACCTGTTTTGATAACCATTTAGTTATGGATATTATAAATCAATGAATATTGTAATATACATACGTTGGCTCTACAATATTCCATAAACACACTAACCGTTAATTGTTCACCGTTCACCATTCACAATTCCCAATAAATATGTCCAAATCTTCCTCCCTCAAACTGACCTCCTTCTCCCACGGCGCGGGCTGAGCTTGCAAGATCGGTCCCCGTGACCTGGCGCAGGTGCTGCGCTATTTACCCACCCCCACAGAGCCCAATATCCTCAACGGATTCCACACCCTGGATGATGCCGCTGTTTATCGCCTGGACGAGAATACCGCCCTGGTGCAGACCGTGGATTACATCACCCCCATCGTAGATGACCCCTACACGTTTGGGGCTATTGCCGCGGCCAACGCGCTTTCAGATATCTACGCCATGGGAGCGCAGCCCATCCTGGCCCTCAATCTGGTCGGCTACCCGGTCAAGACCCTGCCCATGAGTACGCTTGGCGAAATTTTGCGCGGCGGGTCGGATAAAGTAGTCGAAGCCGGCGCATCCCTGCTGGGTGGACACTCCATCGAAGACCACGAACCCAAATATGGCCTGACTGTCTCCGGGTTGGTGCATCCCGACCGGGTGATCACCAAGCGCGGCGCGCAGCCCGGCGACCTGCTGGTACTGACCAAACCCCTGGGGATCGGGGTCATCACCACCGGGATTGACCGCCAGATGGTGGACGATGCCTCCGCCCAAGAAGCTGTTGATTGGATGCTTAAACTCAACTGGGAAGCCTCTCAGGCTATGCAACAAACAGGCGTTCATGCTGCCACTGACGTGACCGGTTTTGGGCTGCTTGGACATCTGCGTGAAATGCTTTCAGGCGACTCAATAGGGGCGCGCATTCAATTGAGTGAAGTGTCCGTCTTATCTGCAGCCTGGGAACTGGCCGCGCAGGACTGCGTCCCCGAAGGATCTCATAATAACCACCGTTATCTGGCTGATTTCGTCAAATATGACGACTCCATTTCCCCAGAAGCAGAACTGCTTTTATGTGACGCGCAGACTTCCGGCGGACTATTGGTGGCTGTCTCTCCTGAAAGAGCGGACGAAATGCTAGCTACACTCAGCGACACATCCACGCCAGGGACAGTCATCGGTGAAATTATTTCGGATGAGGCAGGAAGAATCACCGTCTATTGAGCATACGCGATCTCATGTAATGAGATAAACATTTCTCATCGATCAAACTAAATACACAGTTTCCTGGAAACTGGAATAGATTTTTCTCGGCTAATATCACCCAAGTTTCCGGGAAACTTCAGACAACTTATTTTCCACTATAAGAACTTAATGGAGCTAAAATGGAAAATCACCCCAAGAACTACCTTTTCATCATCAACAACGGCCCCTACGGGGACGAACGCCCCTACAATGCCCTGCGCCTGGCACTCAATCTAGTCAAACACCCAGAAGCCAGCGTGCGTGTTTTTATGACCGGCGACGGCGTGGGTTGTGCTGTCAGAGATCAGAAAACTCCTAATGGTTATTACAACGTCGAACGTATGATGGCCTCCCTGGCCCGGCGCGGCGAAGTGGCCACCTGAGGTACTTGCGTGGAGGCCCGCGGGATCGGGCCCGAAATGCTTGTGGAAGGCGTGCAGAAAGGCAGCATGGAACTGATGGGTGACTGGACGCTGGCTGCTGATCAAGTTTTGGTGTTTTAGAAGATCGCATGAATCCTGACATAACTCAGCCGCGTTTATTGGCAGCCTCTGCCCACCCTGATGATGTCGAATTCATTAGCGGAGGCAGTCTAGCGCGCTGGTCAGATGAAGGCTGGATCATCCACCTGATCGTCTGCACCGATGGAAGCAAGGGCAGCCAGAACTTATAGGATGATCCGCAAGATTTATCTAAAATGCGACGCAAAGAGCAGGAGGAAGCGGCCCATTCTCTGGGTGTTCGCCAGGTTATCTGTCTGGGTTATCCCGATGGTGAACTCTCGCATTCCAATGGGCTGGTCGAACAACTGGCCCAACACATCCGCCTATTTCGTCCTAACCGACTGCTAGCCTGGGATGCCTGGAAACCCTACCAACTGCATCCCGACCATCGCGCTGCCGGCCTGGCTGCGTTGGATGCAGTGCTGGCCGCAGGCAACCCCCACTTCTTTCCCCATAATCTGGCGGAAAGCCTGCAGCCATATCGTAAGGAAGAAGCCTATCTGTATGGCAGCGATCAACCCGATCAGGTTGTCGATATCACCGACACCTTCGAACGAAAAATGACCGCTATCGAGTGCCATCTTAGCCAGGTGGAAAACCTGCGTGACCTGGCTCTGCAGATGAGTCACCGCAACCAAGATTACGGCCAGCAGTACGATTACACCTATGCTGAAGTGTTCAAGGTATTGCGCCCGTTTTGTGATACCTGATGCTGATCATCATTTTCCCGTGTGGAAAATGTCACCGAGGAATAAATCTGATAGAGCATGTGTTAACCACAAGATTACTGAAATGACAGAAGAAGCGCTGGATCGGCGCATAATGGAACTGCTCAAGCCGCTACGTTTAATTTTGGATATCGGCTGCGGGGACGGTCGCCTGGTCAATGCGCTGATTGGTTATAGAGAGCGTCGGGTTATCGGCCTGGATATCTCGGACCACGGTTTTGCTGAAGCTAAGCTGACCGCTATCCGGGAGGCACACCACCATTTGGTGGAATGCATCGAATGCGACGCCTGCCAGATCGCTTTTCAGGACGAATATTTCGAGGCCATCATCCTAAGGTTTTCACTGCACCACATCGAGGAGACGCAGCCAGCCATGGGTGAAATTCACCGTATCCTGGCCCCAGGGGGAATGGTGCTGATCGGCGAATGGCTGGTAGAGGATGAAGATCAACCCCGGGATGGCTGTTACCGCTTTACCCTGGAGGATATGCGGCAGATGCTGCGGGAGATTGCCTTCCGGCAGTTCGAGTTCGAGCACATCGATGATGATAGTGTGTTGGTAAAGGTTGTGAAGTAGAATTCATGAGTAACTGAATAAAGGAGAATAGCGATGAATGGAAAAACGATTTTGATTTTAGGCGGCGGCGTGGGCGGTATCGTTACAGCCAACGCCTTGCGGGATAGACTGTCTCCAGAGCACCGCGTGATTGTGGTGGAAAAGAACGCCAAGCACGTTTTCAGCCCCTCGTTATTGTGGGTGATGGTTGGATGGCGGCAACCGCGGCAGATCACTAAGAACCTGAAGCGGATGCTCAGACCTGGGGTCGAGTTGGTCCAGGCCGAAGTGCAGGCTATTGCCCCCGAAGGGAAGCGAGTAAAAACGAGTCAAGGTGACATGGATTACGATTACCTTGTGATTGCTCTAGGAGCTAATCTGGCCCCGGGAGCCATGCCTGGCTTCGAGGAAGCAGCTCTCAACCCCTACGATCTTGATGGTGCGCTTGGGTTGTGGGACGCGCTGCAATCTTTCGAGGGAGGGCGACTGGTAGTGCTGGTCTCCTCTATGCCATACAAGTGCCCGGCAGCCCCTTACGAAACCGCGCTATTGCTGGATGATTACCTGCGGCGGCGCGGTATTAGAGAACGCTCGCAGGTGGAAGTCTACACGCCGGAGACTCTGCCCATGGGTGTGGCTGGACCTGCTATGGGGAAAGCCGTGGTAGGCATGTTGGAATCCAGGGGCATCCGCTTCATTCCCGAATTGAAAACCACCGGCATCGACGCAGGACAGAAAACGCTGCACTTCTCCAACCGCGTAGCGGTCCCCTTCGACCTGTTGACTGGCATACCACCTCATCACCCCCCGTCTACGGTTAAAGAATCTCCCCTAGCAAACGAAACAGGTTGGGTACCTGTGGACAAACGCAACCTCCAGACCAGTTATGAGAACGTCTACGCCATCGGGGATGTGGCCGCCATCTCACTGTCCAACGGCATGGCACTGCCCAAAGCGGGTGTCTTCGCAGATGGGCAGGCGCATATCGTCGCCCAGCGCATCGTGGAAGATCTCCGCGGTGATTGGGCAATGGCTGAATATGACGGCCTGGGCTTCTGCTGGATCGAAACCGGCAGCGGCTCTGCAGGCTTTGCCAGCGGTGATTTCTACGCCGAACCGGACCCAGTCGTCCCCCTGCCGCGCTCTGGGAAAATGTGGCATTGGGGCAAAATCCTCTTTGAGAAGTACTGGTTGGGAGAAGGGGTACCCCGCGCGGTCTCACGATTTGGACTGCAATTGGGAGGCAAAGCACTGGACATCCCCATGACCATCCAAGAGTGAGAGATGGTCAATCAACGCTTGTACGAGCTGCATGCCAACATATGCAAGGCGCTCATCCATCCCAAAAGGTTAGAGATTCTCAACTATCTTCGCGATCATTGGGATCTCCTTGTTCGAGCTCTAAAGCTCGAAAAGTCTCCCTTTCTTTTATCCCCCTTTTGGCCCGACTAATTCTGAAACGCTACACAAGTAATAACTAGAACAATTGTGCTTCTCCCCGTGTAAGGAGTCAATGCTAATGGACTGAGTAAATTAATAAACGCCCACAGTAGACGCATTTTTGTTAGTCGATTCTAGTCTGAAGTCTTCGAATTATGGGTTTCAGTCCCGAAAGATGGTAATGCAGACAAAAAAATACTGTAAACTATTCAACCCGACAGTCTAAAACAAGTTATTTACACTTGGATATTACCAAAATTGATAAATGGTAAGATCTTGCGAATGTCACCGATTATTACAGAACAACATCATCGTAAACATCTCCGATACAACATCACCGTCAATGTACTCGATGGCAGTTTTTTCGGATTTGCATTGGGATTCGCATCCTACGTTACAGTAATTCCTCTTTTCCTCAGCCAGCTAACCGATTCAGCAATTCTGATCGGACTTATCCCGGCCCTGCACTCTTTCGGTTGGCAATTTCCCCAATTGTTCACAGCAAACTGGGTATCTCGCCTGCGGCGTTTCAAACCAGCAGTGCTCTTTTTCACCATCCAGGAAAGGCTTCCATTTGGGGAACTTATCCAGGTGGAGGGCTATCTTGCTGATGCACCCTACACCGAAAGCATCCAGGAGTTTTTCCGTGATGCGAAGGCATCACCGTTCTACGAAGATACCGAGCAGGCTGAAGCCTGGCAGCAGATCGAGATCGAGCGCATTGGAACGCAGATTGTCGTCACCACCCTGGCTTCGATCAGCAGCGATCCCCGGCTCAATACAGTTACGATTCAGGGGGTTGTCGTCCGTTCCTGGAAAGGTGGCGCGGATTCCTTCGCTCGCCTAGCCATCTACGACCAACACACCGAGATTATCGGTCACAACGAAAAGAAGGGACTGCCCAGGCGCAAACCGCATTACGTCACTGTGCGGATACCAGGCGGCGAGGTGGATGGCAAGAAGATCGTGATCCACAAACGCAACCGCTTACGAGCATCCGGCCATCTGCACATCCATTTCTACCGCCAGACATTACCGCAAATCCTCGAGCGGGCTGATAAGAAGGGATTGATCGAGACCATCCCGTCCAAAGCCGATGGCATTTATGCCGTTCGAGACAGCCTGTATGTGATTGGCGTTTCGGTCATCGTATTTGCGAAGAGAACAAGTAAGCAGTAACCAGTTGCCAGTATTCAGTCACTCACTGTTTACTGGAAACTGATAACTGAATTTCCCCCTTGTAAGAACCTGAGCAACTACCTACGGCTGCCAGGTGTCTTAGCCAATCGGCGTTCCCCATTCAGGGAACAGATGGGTCGCTCCCATCCAAGGGGACTTGGGGAAGTGACGCTCCCCAATCTTCTCCTCCTTTCTTTGGCTACACCCGTATGACCGCTGCCGCAGCGTGACGGGAGACTCCCTGCACTACGCAGATAAAGTCTTCTTTTTCTCGCTGCCCTGCGGTCTGACGGCAACGGTCAGATGCAGTGTGAAGAAGAAGACACACGGAGGCCAATCGCCTTCGCGAGAGAGGGCGAGAGTGTAGAATTCTATGTGTAAATGGATTACCCTAAAGAAGGAGAAAGGAAGGTAGATCCATGACACGAAAAAAGAATACCACAAATAAAGATATCCAGGAAAAAATGCCCAGTGCCGAGGAAGTTGTTCGTGAATTAGCCAAGGCAGAGTCGATCGATGACTTCTACGGCAAGGACGGCATCTTTGCTCGACTATTCTCCGATACAGTTGAGCAAATGTTAGAAGCCGAAATGACCGAAGAGCTGGGATATGAGCGCTATGCAGTTGAAGGGCGAAACTCTGGTAACAGCCGCAACGGCCACTACACACGCAAGATGCGCACATCAGGGGGAGATGCAAAGATCAGCGTGCCGCGAGATCGGAATGGCGATTTTCACTCTGCATTACTGAAAAAGAACAGCAATGAGATTGAGCAAAAAGTGATTGCGATGTATGCCAAAGGCAACTCGGTTCGAGACATCCAGGACATGCTTGAAGAGTTGTACGGTATCGATGTCTCACCAAGTACCATCAGCACGATCACCGACAAAGTTTGGGAGTTGGTGGAAGCCTGGCAGAGCCGTCCCCTGGCACCGGTGTATGCGATTGTCTACCTGGATGCGATCCATATCAAGTTGAAACGGGATGGCAAGATCGAAAATGTAGCCGTATACAACGTGCTGGGCGTAGATCTAGAAGGCCACCGAGAGATTATGGGACATTGGATTGGGGATGGTGCGGAAGGGGCCAATTTCTGGCTGACGGTGATTACCGATTTGCAAAACCGTGGCGTTGAAGATATTTTCATCGCATCCATCGATGGCTTGACCGGTTTCAAGGATGCTATCCATTCAATTTTCCCGAAAACCAAGGTGCAGCGCTGCGTGATCCACCAGATCCGCCACAGCCTGAAATATGTGGTTTGGAAAGATCGCAAGGCTTTTACCGCTGATCTCAAAACCATCTACCAGGCTCCTACCCGGGAAGAAGCCAAAACCAACCTGATCAAATTGGAAGAAAAATGGCGTGACAAGTACGGTGCTGCAGTCAAGTCATGGCAAAATAACTGGGAAAACCTGGCGACCTTCTTTGAGTTCCCCAAAGAAATTCGCCGCTTGATTTACACCACAAACACGGTGGAAGGTTATCATCGCCAACTGCGAAAGGTCCTGAAAAACAAGTCGTCATTTCCCACCCCGCAAGCTGTCAGAAAATTGCTTTATCTGGCTACTATGGACATCACCAAGAAATGGACAGCCCCCAAGCAAAATTGGCCCTTGATCTTGAACCAGTTGGCAATACGCTTTGAAAACCGATGGCCAGAATGAATACCCACCCATACCATTTACACATGAATCTTGACACTACCGAGAGGGCTGCTATCACACGCCCTCTCTCAAACCCTTTTGTCAGACAGGAGACTGAAGACCAAAGACTGGATTTCCCTGTCATCCGTCTTCCATCCCCCGTCCAATCATTAACGGAGGTAAATCCCATGGATACGCTTCACATGCTCGACTCATTTCTGAACGTTGTCGCGATTGCATTCGTGGTTGTGTGCATCTTGATCGCTGTCGGTTTGATCACTGCGATCATTATGTTAGTGAAGAAAGTGAAACTTACGGGGAGAGGCACTCAGCCAACCCGCAGGCGCAACGCTTTACCACCCAAACAGCGTAATCGTCAACTCAATCAACAATCCCGTAATCGTTCACGCTTCAGAACACGCCGAAAAACCGTTTAGGCCAACAGCTTAAATGATGAGAGAGGGATTTTCGCCCTCTCTCATAACCAATTTCTGATGGACCGTTCAGCAATCTATGGAGATTGTCAAGAACTCATTCACCAATCCCATTCTTCATCTTCCCAGGAAGTGGAAGCTAAGTCGTTATCATCCAGTAACCTATCATCACCACAATCAGCCATCGCCCTGAACTTGTCTTCCCAATAACGTCGCGGGTAATAGGCTGAATGTTCGACATCACGATCGGAATGCAATTGGGTTGGGCAGCTACACATCACGCTCTTTCAACCATTTTTGTAATGAACGCTGGCTCTCTCCCGACGGTACACCTAATATCAAGTGTTCAACACTAATATCTTCATCCAAATCTGGCCAGTGAACCCCTTCTCCGTCTCCAATGAAACGCCAATTATTACGCTCTGCATCCGTACCATGGTACAAGCGTGGATACCAGACAAGAGGAATTGAAATCGTACGTCCGTCAGTTAGCTCTAATATTATCTCATCCTCTGTAATGCTTACACCTTGAGCACTTGCCATACGTACTTCAGTCATCAAAGTATTCATGCCAACTCTCCATTAGCTGTTCCCGGTTTTCTTCAACTATCCGCTGAATTCGTCTCACTTCATTTGGGCGGAACCCACCGCTGCTTTGCAACCTCACTGGATCCAACCAAAACTTTGCGATATGGTTTTCTCTTTCTGTGTGAATATGCGCTGGCTCGACGCGATCACCAGAGTAGAAAAAGAAGCGATAAGGGCCAATCCTCAATACAGTTGGGGTCATTGGATCACTCAGTAACTAAGAAATGGTAATAATCTCTTTCTACAAGTTTACCATCGTTAAAAATCCTGGAAGCATCAAATTACACTACTATGCATTTATTCCTAGATTCTATAGCTCCAGTTTTCCTTTCTCCCATAGGCCCAATATCACCGAATCTTCGCCGCCGCCCGGCGCAAATCCTTCCCTGAAGGACTCCCGTAGCGCATGGTTGTGTTGATGTCTTTGTGGCCCATTTGAGCAGCCACCACAAAGGGATCGTTATCTTCACGCCACAAATAAACGGCCGTGTGGCGTAGTAGATGGGGTGTCAGGCGAATACCTGCTTTGTCCAACTCGGCTTTCCTGCCAACACCTACCACCATCTCCTGCATAGCCCGTCGTCCTAAGGGGCGATGGCCTTTCCGGGTCACGGTGAAGGCGAAATTGTGCTCACACTCCGGGCGCAGATTGAGCCATTCTTCGAGTGCATTGCGCGCTTCCAATGGTAGCGCAACGGTGCGGTCTTTGTCCCCCTTGCCAGATCGGATGTTCAGTTCCCCGCTCTTGTCTCGCAAGATCAAGTCATCCATATGCAGGTTTTCGATCTCTGAGATGCGCAAACCGGCATACATCATCACGAAAACGATAGCTCGATCTCGTACCTGGCGCAGACTAGCCGTGGGGGTATTTTTCGGGGGCGCATTGAACACTCGCCGCACAGCAGCACGCTGGGGTCGATCCAGCCCTTCCGGGGCAAGGCGTTGCTCAGACGGTAATGCAATCCCATTGCTCTCATTGTGCTGCGCCTGGCCGGTAGTAATTGCCCACTGGCAGAACGAGCGGATGCTGGCGTACTTGCGCTTTACGGTGTTGACAGCGGCATTCTGGATGGTGCGCAGATAAGCAATGTAGTCCTGGATATCCTCGCGCGTAATGGATGCCGGAGCAAATGGCCCCTCGGTCGTATCATCGAACCATCCTGCGAACAAGGTCAGGTCATGCACGTAGGCGGCGCGGGTATTCTCCGAAGCGATACGCTTATTGCCGGGTAAGGGATGGACTTTTATGTAGTTTTCATACGCTTTGATGCTCTCGGGGTTCTGCAAGACTCTCTCCCTTCGTACTTATGTGCGGTTATTTTTCGGGCTAAACGGCCCAAAAACAGATGTTATGTGCGGTCAATCCTAATTATACCGCACTTAACATTGATTATGCGCAATATATTCTAGCCTCTTTCAACCACAAAATTAAGAGAAACTTGAAAGGAAATTCTCTATGAAAATACCCGTACCGTGCAAAAACCTCATCCAAAGTATTTTACTCTAGAAAAACGGTTATA
>CAYQQX010000133.1:0-12775 GCA_964419495.1 uncultured Anaerolineales bacterium | reverse complement strand
AGACGTAGTTCCCATCGCTGTCCAGCTTGCTGACGAAAATATCTAACCCCCCGGCGCTGGTCAGGTTCCCTGTGCCTGGCCCGGGGTCAAAGTCCGCCGTACCGCTAAAATAGCCGGTGGTATACACATTTCCCGCAGCGTCGACGATGATATCCAGACTGTGATCAGGGGAACTGCCTCCAAACCTCCCGGCCCAGTTGTAATAGCCGCCGGAAGCCAGGGCAATCCCGACGCTCAGGCCTAAGGCGCAGAGCAGTATGATAAGCAACCGAGTTCCTCGCAGGAA
Source organism: uncultured Anaerolineales bacterium (assembly GCA_964419495.1). Classification (GTDB taxonomy): domain Bacteria; phylum Chloroflexota; class Anaerolineae; order Anaerolineales; family UBA11858; genus NIOZ-UU35. The sequence goes on along the minus strand of CAYQQX010000133.1, from coordinate 12,489 downwards.
CGCGGTTGCAGGGGTCTTTCGGGGCTTGTTTCTTTTGGATGAGCAGATCTGTCGTATAGGTAAAGGTCGCTGAGGCATGGCGCTTTCCCTCCCAGGTGGGCAGTGATGATGGCTCTCCTAAGTATAGATTATTTTGCGCACAAGGGCAATCTCGTCAGGGATATATGACATCTTTGGTCATATTTCACGAATACAAAATACGCCAGATGAAGAGATACTGTTCAGTATTAGCTCTGGATCTATGGGAATTGCCGTGAGAGACCCTTAGCTTTGATCGCCCAAAGTGGGGGTTCCTGTATTACAATATCTTCCCCACATACAAGGAGTTTTGGAGAACGTTATGAAAGAAATCCTGACTCGCTCATTACTTGATCAGCGCAAGCAATCTCCCGAGTCATCACCATTTCAATTTGTCGAACCTCGCCAGATGATCGAAGTTCATCTGCCCGATGAACGCGTGATCACGGGTCCACGCGGCGCGACGGCTGGTGAATTTCTTCTGGCCCTCGAAGATGAATACGAAGTTCCCATCGTGGGCGCGGTGATCAATGGCTTATTGCGAGAACTGACTTTCCCCCTGGAATTTGACTCTGTCATACGTCCGGTCACCATGCATGATGCCGATGGGATGCGTTTCTACCGCCGTTCCATCACCTTCCTATTGGAAACTGCCTTCCACCAATTATTCCCGAAAGCGATATTGGCTATCGATCACTCAGTTGCTTCAGGTGGCTATTTCTGCCAGGTATTTAACAGCCCTTCTCTGGAAAAATCAGATCTGGAAAGGCTTGAAGCACAAATGCAGGACTTAGTTTCTGAAGACTTGCCCTTTATCCGTGAGAAAGTGCCTTTGGATGATGCCATCGCCTATTTCGAGAAAAAAGGTTACAAGGACAAAATTAGGCTTTTAGAACACCGTCAAAAAGAATATCTCATTCTTTACAACATGGGTGATCACAGAGATTACCACCACGGTTATATGGTGCCATCTTCAGGGTATTTGAAGTGGTTCAAACTGACACCCCTAGGGGACGGCTTTGTGATGCAGTTCCCCCGCCGGCATCTTCCAACTGAGATACTACCGTTGCCAGATTATCGAACCCTCGTGAACACTTTTCGCCAATACGGAGATTGGCTGCAAAGTTTGGGCATAGATAATGTTGGAACTCTGAATTCGGCCATCCGTGAGAAACGCAGCCGAGAGGTGATCCTGATCTCTGAGGCGCTGCATGAAGGTCGTATCTCCGAAATTGCCAGCCAAATCGCTGATCGTATTAACGAAGTACGAGTGGTGCTGATCGCGGGTCCATCTTCATCAGGTAAAACAACATTTTCAAAACGACTTACCGTTCAATTACTTGCCAGAGGCATCTCGCCGTTCCCCCTAGAAATGGATAAGTATTTTGTCGATCGTGAGAAAACACCGCGCGACGAAAATGGAGAATATGATTTTGAGACCATCAAGGCGGTCAACACACAAAGATTAGACCAAGATATCCAGAGATTGATCGCTGGAGAAAAGGTTCAGCTCGCGCATTACGATTTTAAGACAGGCAAGAGTTCTCATGGCGAAGTGGTTCAGCTGCGGCCCGGACAAATCATAATTTTAGAGGGCATTCATGGATTGAACCCTGAACTGATCCCAAACATCCCTACCGAACAGACCTTCCGCATTTACGCCTCAGCACTCACGCAGCTCAACCTGGATTGGCACAACCGGGTTTCCACAACCGACACACGCCTGATCCGGCGCATCGTTCGTGATGCCCGTGAACGCGGATATTCCGCTCAAGACACCATTGGACGCTGGGAGTCTGTCCGGCGGGGCGAAAAACGCTACATCTTCCCCTACCAGAATAACGCCGATGTGATGTTCAATTCTGCCCTGGTATATGAACTGGCAGCGCTGAAACCTCTGGCAGTCCCTCAGCTTCGACAGGTGTCTTTTGGCACTCCCGAACACGTCGAGGCAAAAAGGCTGTTATCTCTTTTGGAGTGGTTCCAACCCATTGACGAGGATGTGATCCCAGACAATTCGCTGCTCAGAGAATTTATTGGCACATCAATATTGAAGGGCTTGAAGATTTGGACTTAATTTTGCCTAAAGAACGCAGTTCCTCTCAGGAACTGCGTTCTTAGCCGACATTCATTGGAAAACTAATTGCTCAGCAAACTATTATCAATCGATGAATTGGGATAACAAAATCATGCGCACCGTCCGGTGCCGCAACCCCCAGAATATCGGCACCCTTGCAGGATTGCTGACGGCCATCGCCGAGAGCGGCGGCTTTGTCGGCTCAATCCGCACAATTTCAGAGGGTTATCAAGCTGTAGTGCGCGATATCGCGGTCTACGCCGATGATAACGAGCAGCTTACGCAGATCCTGGCAGCCATGGAAGCCAATCCGGGGACAAAGGTATTGGCCGTGAGAGACGAGGTGCTCGAACTGCACCAGCAAGGCAAGATCGCCATCCGCAGCCGCTACCCAATTGATGATCTTTACACCATGCGCAGGGTCTATACGCCCGGCGTTGCCGAGGTTTGCCTGAAGATCGCTGAAGATCCCTCCCTGGCCCGCTCTTACACCGCCATCAGTCATCTGGTTGCCATTGTCACCGACGGCTCAGCTGTATTGGGCCTGGGTGATATCGGCCCGATAGCGGGCATGCCTGTGATGGAAGGAAAAGCGATGCTGATGGAGTCTCTGGTGGGACTCTCCGGCGTTCCGATCTTATTGGATACGCAAGACGTGGATCAAATCGTCGACACGGTTGCTAACATTGCACCCACCTTTGCTGCAATTCAACTGGAAGATATTTCCGCCCCGCGCTGCTTTAAGATTGAAACCCGTCTGCAAGAACGATTAGATATTCCTGTTATGCACGACGACCAGCACGGCACCGCCGTGGTCACTACTGCCGCGCTGGCCAATGCCTGTCGCCAATCGGACATTGACATCAAGCAGGCCGTTATCGGCCAGATCGGGTTGGGGGCTGCTGGGTTGGCGATCAGTAATATGTTGATGTCTTACACCGGAAATCCGGTATTGGGCGCTGACCTTTCCACGGAGGCTATAAAGCGCCTAACCTCGAATGGGGGCAAAGCATCAACTCTAGCCGAAATCATGAAAAAAAGCAGACGTGGTTATTGCCACAACGGGTGCACCAGGTTTGATCAAGCCAGAAATGGTACGTCAGGGGCAGATCATTTTCGCCCTTTCTAACCCTGTCCCTGAGATTGAACCGGATGAAGCCCTCGAGGCTGGCGCCATTTTTTCTGCCGACGGCAAATCGATCAACAATGTCTTGGGCTTCCCGGGCATATTGCGCGGTGCTGTGGATACGCAGGCTCCAACCATCAGCCATAATATGTATTTGGCAGCCGCGAAGACTATTGCCGATATGGCATCCGAAGGCGAGTTGGTTCCCAATGCGCTGAATAAAGAAGTGCACAAAGCCGTGGCACGCGCTGTGGCTGAACAGGCCATTAAGGAAGGTCTCTCCAAAAGTGAGTTTGTGCCTTATGTTGATTAAGCTATTTACCTGAACAAAGCTCCCTGAGCGGAGAAGCAGAACGTCCTTCGACTTCACACCAAATGCTGCGTTCCGCTCAGGATGGTTCTGCACCGTAGTCGAAGGGTCGATAATTGCAAGAGAAGGAATCAAAATGTTAAAAAATCACCTCCAAGCACGTCGAGAAGAAAGAGCTAAGAAAATGCGTCTACAACGCATCATACTGATTGTTGCGCTAATCGCTTCTGCGGCAATTTTCAGTTATGCCAGTTGGAAGCGCAACCAACCCTCAGGAATTACCCAAATTCAAGGAGAAAATATGGTAACTACCGATTCAGGACTAATGTATGAAGATGTCGTTGTTGGGGAAGGTCCCCAGGCAAAAGCTGGCGACACAGTATCTGTGCACTATACTGGCTGGTTAGAAGATGAGACCAAGTTCGATTCATCCAAAGATCGCAATCAGCCCTTCGAATTCCCGCTTGGAGGGGGTCGTGTGATTAAGGGCTGGGATGAAGGCGTGGCGGGCATGCAAGTTGGCGGCACACGTAAGTTGATCATCCCTTCCGAGTTGGGTTATGGCTCGCGCGGTGCCGGCGGTGTGATCCCACCCGATGCCACACTGATCTTCGAGGTGGAGTTGTTGGCAATTAATCCTTAACACTAAGAACTCAGCTCGTTCGTAGTGGCGCACGAGAGTGCGCTTCGGACACTCTCGTGTCCTACTACAAACATTAAAGAATAGAACCCGGCTGATTACCGGGTTCTATTCAATATGCTCATAGTGACTTGGTGTCTTTGTGGTAAAAAATCATGAAACAACCAAGGTTTCCATCGCTTCCTCGAAGAGTATGCCCAAACGAGTAATACCCTCTCGTATCATCTCAACGCTGGCATTGGAGAAATTCACTCGCAAAGTATTCCTTCCGCTGCCATCGGGGTGGAAGGGCCGCCCAGGGACAAAGGCTACTTTGCGCTCAACGGCTTTGGGTAGCAGTTCCTCAGCATCCATGCCTTCAGGTAGTGTCACCCACAAGAACATACCACCTTGGGGTTTGGTCCACTTGACCCCCTCAGGGAAATGTTCTTCCATAGCTTCCATCATTACTTCTAAGCGCTCCTTATACACCGCCCGGATTGTTTTGGCGTAATCGTCTAAGAACCCATCTCGGCCGACTTCATAGGCAATCATCTGGTTCAAGGTTGGCGAATGCAGGTCAGCGCCCTGCTTGGCGAAGACTAGCTTGCGAATTACCTGCATGTCGGCAATCACCCAGGCCATGCGGATTCCCGGAGCTAATAGCTTGGAGAATGTGCTCATGTAGATCACATTGCCGTGGTAATGATCGCCCATGTCATTATGGAACCGCTTGTCAAGCACAATCACCGGAGGAATATGCTCCCCAAAATAGCGCAGCTTTCCGTAGGGATCGTCCTCAACGATGGGAATGCCATATTTGTCTGCTAGCTCGACCAATTCCAGGCGGCGCTCCAATGACAAAGTTACACCACTGGGATTCTGAAAATTTGGCAGCACATAGATGAAGCGTGGCCCTTTCTTCAGCTGCTCTTCCAGCAAATCAGTGCGCATGCCGTCATCATCGGACGGTACAGTGAGATATCTGGCCCCATAAGCATTCCAGGCCTGCAGCGCACCCAGGTACGTGGGGTTCTCGACCACCACATAATCTCCTGGGTCAATAAATAGCATGCCGATCAAATCCAGGGCTTGCTGCGAGCCCGATGTCAATTGGATGTTCTCAATAGCAGTGCGAATGCCATAACTGGCCGAATGGTCAGCAATCACTTCTCGCAAGGGAACGAATCCCTCTGTGGGTGAATATTGCAATGAGTCTGGCCCTGCCTCCGTAAGGACCACATCGCAGGCACGTTTGAAATCTTCAACTGGGAATACATCAGGGGAAGGCAACCCTCCGGCGAAGGAAATAACTCCCGGCGCACTGGAGTGTTTGAGAATCTCTCGAATAACCGAACTGTTGATCCTGCTTGCTCGATCTGCGAAACGCTTCTCCCAATTTATTTGCATTTAACTCTCCTTCATTTAGACTGATATGATTAGGACCCAAAATAACCTGAGGGCATCAACCTTGTTAGAACAACATAGTAATTTCCAATCAGCAATGAAAAAATTATAATATCGATCGATTTGTAAAATGTATTCGTACTTATCAGTTTTAAGCTGAGGTCAATTTCTTTCTCGAATTCTTTGCGCACAACATAAATCGAATATGCAAAAGGTACAAATAGACCATACAAGAATCGTGGTCCCCCCGCAATGGGTTCGTACCAAGAGAACAATGTGATGTACGCCATAAGAAATAATAACACGAACGCCAACAGAAACTTGTAATCGACAATCTTCCCCCATACAAAGCCCACATTTTGAATTCCAACCAAAATTATAATAATCAAGTAAATCATTGGGAAGTGAATCCCATTATAGGTATTGCTTGCATAGTGTAATTGCACACCAAATCCATATGCGAAACGGTCAACGATATCCATGAGCGTATGCTCCCGTAAATATTTGCTCAAACTGGGAATCTCATCTTGGGGTAAATCTGGCCATCCATGACCATATCCGTATAGGTCGCTGTCCGTTCTGGCAGCAAAAAAATCATCATACCAAATGAAAAACGTCGAATTCTGATTATAGAAATATTGGCCATAACGATTTTTCGATTCTTGGATGTATGGGAACAGTACCCCCAAGAACGCGAGTATCAACATTCCAAATGAAATCCAATTCCGAGTACTGCTGTTCCAGCCATGTTTCAGAAATGCGATTCTCCAAATCTCCTTGAAAAGGAATATCACACAAAACAGGGCCAAAGCTGGTAGCACAGAGGCTTTGGCATAATAAGCCAATCCCAACGCCAGTCCTGTCAGAATTCCTTTTCGAATTGATGGAGATATTAGCATTAACGTCATCCCAAAATACGCCAGAAAGCTTAGGAAATAATACAGATTCTCAACCGCAAAATAGGGTGACTTAAATATAAATAATGAGAAGGCTGCAACAAGAGTCAGGTTTACTGATTGATGCAGTGAAAAATATAATCGAAAAACAAAAAATAGACCCAACAATAATACTAACGAGAGAACGATATTTACTTGTTTGCCTGTAGCAAAAAACTCCATATCGTCCATCTCGGGTTGGTAGAAAATTGCTTGGATAAATGGGTATAGGGGGGTCTGATTTCGTTCCCCGGTATAGGAGAACCCAGACCGATGTACTTTCTTGGCAAGATTAATATACACTTGTTGATCGCTGTGACTGGGATCTGTATTAACCTTTCGGGCGTGATGAATTGCTGAATTGTAGAAAAGTATCCCAATTATCGTGAGCGTAATTGCGGCAAACCACATCCCACTCAGGCGAAATTTCAACCGCGCACGCAAATAATAGAATAAAACCTGAGCATACAATGCAGATATAAAAAGGGCAATGGGCATGATAAAGTCGTACGCAGAGGCATATCTTTCGAAGACAAAATATTGTGGAAATTTCTGGTCAGCCCAGAAATACTCAATAACGAACAACCCAGGTAGTGCCGATACAAATCCGAATACCGTTAATAAGAATCCCTGAGAGGTGTCACGCAACCTGGCACAGAAAAAACCATACAACAGAGTCTGTGCACAGAAAATTACCCCAAAGACAAGTAATGGGTTTAAACGAACAAGATATGAACTTAAGTATTCATCTGTGGAGATATAAAACCATTGCAGCAAAATAAACGCTGAAATAAGCAAACCTAACGAAATATTTAAGACCAGTCCCCACCAGAATCTCGCAGGTAATTCAATCAATTTTTGGAGGATGGTTTCGCTCCAATATCTGTAAGTGCGCGACTTAATGATCAAAATTAAAAAGGAGATGGCAAAAAATGCCAAAAATCCGAGCATTCCTAATCTAGAAATCGAAAAGCCCGATTCGCCAGGGATCAAGAGCAACCAGATAAACGCCAGCAGACTTTCAACAAACGAAAGAAAGAAGTAAATTCTGATTCCCTTGGATTTGTCTTCAAGCATTTGAATAGGCATCTAAAATGAAATGACGCACCTATGGAGGTGCGTCAATATTCAAGAAAAGTAGCTATTTCGGGAAGCGGCGTAAGACAGTCGCCGCACTGGGCAGAGCCACACGATCACCCGTACTAAGCTCCGCCGGTGCCTTGCTGGCTTTCTTCGGCGCGCCCTGGAAAATATAGATTTGCGTGCCCATCTTGGCATACTTGAGCAGCACAAAGGCCTGACCTAACAGGTAGCCCTCGCTATCTGCGGCGCAGCTGGTCACGGTGCCGATCAATTTGCCGCGCTCATCCATCACCGGATCTCCTGGATGCGCCATACGTACACGCTGCTGATCGAAGCGGAAGCGCACCACCACGCCATCGCGTTTGGCTTCCCGCGCTAGATAGGCCTCTCGTCCAATGAACCAGGGCTTATACACTTTGACGTAAGAGCCAAAGCCTGCCTCAGCTACACCTAGGTCAGAATTACCAGCCATCTCATGACCATAAAGGGGCAGACCAGCTTCGGTTCGCAAAGAGTCACGCGCCCCCAAACCGCAGGGCTTCAAACCAAAGGGTTCACCCGCTTCCAGCAACTTGCGGCACATATCGGAAGCCTGATCTGGGTGCACGAACAACTCGAAGGCCATTTTCTCGCCGGTGTATCCTGTGCGAGAAACGATCAGATCGAAGCCGCCCACTTCGGCATCACAGAGCTCGGTGCGTTTGAGCTTCATGATCCGTTTGCGAGTGGCGTCATCCACGCCCATGGCCAATAAAATGTCACGGGAACGCGGACCCTGCAAGGGGATGTCAACCCGCATGTCCGCCCCTTCTTTGGGATCACGCAAATTGCGCAAGGTTACGCCTCGACCGAAAGCCGTCGCCCCAGGTCGCGCATTATCCACCTTGACCCTGCCCTCTCGCACTGCGTTCAACCAGGCCCAGTCCTTGTCATCATTGGAGGCATTGACCACCACCAGATATTTTTCTTCTGCCCGGCGATACACCAATAAGTCATCGATCACTTGAGCATCGGGGGTCAAGAAATGAGTGTACAAGGATTCGCCAACGGACAGGGAAGCGATATCGTTGCTACAGACACTATCCAGGAATACAGCAGCATCAGGACCCTCAGCCTGATAAACGCCCATATGGGCAGCATCGAAGAGACCCGCCGCTTGGCGCACGGCCATGTGCTCTTCCATCACTGAGCCGTAGCGCACGGGCATCTCCCAGCCGGCAAAGGGAACCATGCGGCCACCCAACTCCACATGCAGATCGTAAAGCGAGGTCCTGCGTAACTCACCCTCTGCTTCATCCCATTTGAATTCTTCTTTTGGTGAACCGGAATCCCCAGCAGGGATACCAATGAAATACGGTTTCCCTGGATCAATGGGTTCGCCATCTTTGACAGAATCAGGGGCTTGGGTTGATTGCCGCACCCAAACGGGACCTGCCACCTTGCGCAGCAAATCGTCATCGACCTTGGTGTACCCATCGGAAAGATCGCGCAGCCAGGCCGCACCGACTGCGGCATTGGCCGAATCCAGGCTCAAGCGATATTCATAGGCGCTGACACAGGTCAGTATGCCCTTGATCTCACCTCTGGGCGTGACAAATTTCGTCACCTGCGAGTCGCCCGCGGCTAAGGCTTCGACATCACTGGACATAACCATGTTCAGGAACTGACGCACTTTCTCCCCACCGATATCGAAGGCCACGCGCTCACCTTCGTATTGATCATCGAGGTAATAGAAATGGGGGTAGCCGTGATCCCCAGGCTCGAAATCGATGCCCGCCTCAGTGGCTAATTCGCGCACCTTGAGTTTGGCCTCCTCGAAGGCAGCAAAATCAACCTTAGCGCGCAGACTACGTCCTGAGCCTGTCGAAGGGCCCTGGTAATAGGGCGTGGCGGCTTGCAAAATATCAGAGATGGCATCGGCCAGAGCGATGGCTTCTACCTCTTTGAAGCCTCGCTGTGTCACCCACGGCATACCCATACGCACACCCGTAGGGCGCAGCGCCGATTTATCCCCAGGGATAGTGTTACGATTGGTGGTAACACCGGCAATATCCAGAATGCGGGCAGCCAGGTCACCGGTCAGATAAGCGCCATCTTCTCCCTTGATCGACTTGGTGTCCAGGTTCATCAAGTGGGTGTTGGTACCCTTGAAGGGAATGGTGAAGCCACGCTCTTCGAAGCGCTTTGTAAAAGCGATGCAGTTTGCTACTACCTGAGTTTGAAGTTCCTTGAATTGTTCGGTTCTGGCAATTTTGAAGGCCGTTGCCATAGCGGCGAAAACATTGACATGCGGTCCGCCCTGCTCGCCGGGGAATACAGCCCGGTCGATCTTGCGAGCCAGCAAACGGTTGGTGGTCATGATAATGGCGCCGCGCGGCCCATTGAGCGTCTTATGTGTTGTGGATGAAACCACATCGGCAATCCCGATTGGTGAAGGGTAAATCCCCGCCGCAACCAGCCCAGCCACGTGAGCAATGTCGGTCAGCAGGTATGCGCCCACCTTGTCTGCAATTTCGCGGAAACGCATCCAGTCAATCTGCCAGGGATAGGATGACACGCCGGCAATGATCATCTTGGGTTTGTGCTCCAGGGCGAGTTCTTCAACCACTTCATAGTCAATTTTCTCGGTTTCGGGGTTGATCGAATAGGAGACAATATTGAAATATTTCCCCGAGCGGTTGACTGGCGAGCCGTGAGATAGGTGCCCGCCAAAGAGCAGATTCATACCCATAACGGTATCACCGGGCTCTACTAAGGCGTGATAGACAGCGTTGTTAGCCGGCCCTCCCGAAAGTGCCTGCACATTGACATAGATATCATCGGCCTCGTAACCATTGGCCGCAAAGGCCTCGGCACAGCGCCGACGCGCCAGTGCCTCGACCACGTTAGCATATTCGACGCCTTTGTAATAGCGTGGATCAGAGTAGCGCCGATCTTCGGGGATGCGCGCATCATAATCCAGGATTTCTTCTTCAGTTATAAAACGGGTGTGCTCTGAGGGATAACCTTCAGCATAAATATTGTGAAAAGCCGTCGATAAAGCCTCCCTCACCGCCATGGGCGACGTGCTCTCGCTGGGGATCAAGATCAATTTGCGGAACTGGCGCTCCGCTTCAATTTCGGTTAATTCGTTCAGTTTGGGGTCTAACTCGGCCAGGTCGCCGCGGAAAAGGAAGTCGGTCATGCGAGTCTCCTGAAGTATTTAGTTAGTTGTCTGACAACCGAATTGTAGTCCTCTGGCTAGGATGGGTCAAGTTACTTATCTCGTTATTTTGTCCTTCTTTTTAAAATGAATCCTCCCCGCAGCTTACTGCGGGGAGGATTCATTTTTTCCTGCCGACCAGCAATTTCACTAGCAACCCTATCCGCGGCGTTAACAGATATTAAAAGCCCAATATTTCTTTCTGCAAAAAAATACCCGATGCTCATTGGCGAGCCGGCGACGTAAAACGGAACCTTGTTTGCCTAGAGCTTATGAATGCCAGATTCCACCGCGACCCGGCGTCTGACCTTTTCGACTAACTCTATCTTATACGATTTTCTAATTTTTCGCGGCGCTTACCCTCCGGCTGCAAGCCGGGTCGCCTGCAATCGGTAGGCAGAAATTGTTATTCTGATAACTCGGGCAATTCTAGCGGTTCAATCGTTGGCAATGAAATTATTCCTTGCATGTCGCCATACATACCAGACATATTATTTATCACTCTGTCAATCTGTTTATCGCGCTTTGCCCAAATACGGTTCATTGATCGCTATTCATTTTCCAATTCATCACGTAAGGATACAAAAGATTCAACCATTGCTTGTACCCTTTGCCTAAATTCAGGACCAGAAAGGTAATCGTAGATCAAATCCATCTTCTCGTCTTTACCCTGGCTAGCAGTTTTTGTTTTTTGCAATTGAATAAGGCTTTCCCTAATCACCATTGCCAGCTCGGTAAAATAGGGAAATCCAGTAACCCAAGTTCCATCCATACAAGTAAAATGAGTAACATCCCGAGGTAAAGCAGCCGATACAATTATCGCTACATCTGCTTTGCTACTAATTTGATCATCCCTAAGCTTTGCAATCCATGCATTATTCCATCTTTTGGTATTTTTTGATTCCCAGATTATTGTTCCGCAATTCTGGCCTACTGGAGAAATCACTTCTTGTAAAACATCTGCACCCGAAATGCCTTTGCCTACTGGCTTAATATTGTCCAAGGGAAACTTGGTTTCGAGATGTTCTTTAATGGTTAGTTCGGCAACATCACCCTGAAGAACTTGTGACCCCTGTTCAGCCTTCCTTTTAAGTTCTTCGATTTGCTTTTTTAAATCATCTAACTTTTTATCTTTTTCCTTATTCTTTAGTTGATGTTCCTCTGTCAATTGATCAATAACCGCCTGTTCAATCTCTTCTCTCTCTTCGTCGAGCTTTCACGCAATTTCCAAATCGGCAGATTTCAATTTGTCTTCAAGATCACGCTTTTTCTTTCTTACTTTAAATTCTAACTCCCTAGCTTCTTCAACCTCTTCATCCCTTTTTTGAATCTCTAAACGCAAAAACTCTAACTCTTTTTCAACTTCCCTTTCCACATCATCCTTAATTTGCTTTCCCAATTCATCCCGAATTTGGTTTTCGACTTCTTTTTCAATGGTTTCAGATAACGCTAATGAAGTCTTGCATTTTGGACATTCAATTGTGATATCCATGATCCGACTCCTTCGAACAACTTATTTCACTCTGCCTAACGTTGGCTTTAGGCGCCCGGCGACGTTGATTATAAACACAATTTGCCCAAAACCACTGAACTACTCTCAACTTCGCGACCCGGCGTCTGGTCTTTTCGACTAACTCTATCCATTACGATTATCTGACTTTTCGCGGCGCTTACCCTCCGGCTGCAAGCCGGGTCGCCTGCCGGGTAGAAGG
>CAYQQX010000132.1:0-12813 GCA_964419495.1 uncultured Anaerolineales bacterium | reverse complement strand
TCGCTTGACGAAATTCGATTATCTTGTTAATGTGCTCTTGGGTAGTATTCTTTTTTCTCACACATAAAGTTTCTACCCTAGGGCAGTTCCTGACAAGGGTTCTGCCCTACTTTTTGTCTAAACTCGAGTTAGTACCACAAAGGAGAAAATCCATGAACGCCAAAATTCACACCCTGATCAAGTATCTGGCCCTGCTGTGCGCCCTGGCGGCGCTGCTGGGCCTGGCGGCCTGCGAGATGCTGTACAAAATCGTCCCCAACGTGCCCGAAGAAGGCCCGCCCGCGGGAGAAGGCCCGCCTTCAGGTGAGGAGTCGCAGCCTGGGGATGAACCCGCTCCCGGCGAAGGCGAAATCTTCATCGAGTTCGAGGCCGAGCGCGCCAACCTTGCCCCCGGTGAATGTACGATGCTGAGCTGGGCCGTCGAAGGCGGCGGTTTTGGCGCCTTTCTGAACGGAGAACCGGTCGAGCGCGCCGGGGAAAGAGAAATCTGTTTGGAAGAACCCATGGGCTATGTGCTGGAAGTAGACATGGGAGAACACATGGAAGTCCGCACTGTTGAGATCATGGTTGGCGGGATGCCCGGCGAGGAGCCGCCCCCCGGGGAAGAACCGCCCCCCGGCGAAGGCGCGCGCATCCTCGAATTTGAAGCTGCGCTCAGCCAACTGCCCCCCGGCGAATGCACGCCCATATTCTGGCATGTCGAAGGCGCGGAAGAAGTCACGCTGAACGGCGAAGCGGTAGAACCAACCGGAGAGCGGGCCGAATGCCCGCAGCAGACCACCACCTACACGCTCAACGCTGGCGCGGAACAACGCCAAATCGAGGTCGTGGTGGAAGGCACGCCCGGCGGGGAGCCGCCTCCATCCACCAGCGGCGGCTGCCCCGGCGCGCCGATGATCTCGTCCTTCACTGCCAGCCCCAGTACCATCAAACCGGGTGAAAAAACCAAACTGGAATGGGGCCCGGTGACCAATGGCAATACATCAGAACTGGTGGGGTCGGTTACGATAAACCACGGCATCGTTGCCCAAGGCTCGCCCGGCTCTTCCTGGGCCAGCCCAGGCACAACAACCACCTACACGCTGACCGCCGCCGGCTGCGGCGGCACGGCCACCAAAACGGTGACCGTCACCGTCAGCGGCGGCAGTTCGCCAACCGCGACCCTATTTGCCTCATCAACGATATTTTCGGCAGATTTCGCCGTCACCGACTTATACATCACCAAGAATGTAGGTGGCACCCCCTATGCCCGGGTGACAAACCACGGCCCCGGCACTGCTAATAATGTGAACTTTTCTCTGGCATGCGATGAATGGGTGACAGAATATAAAGGCGGCGCGACGCCAGTAAAAAATCCCTCGTGGTCTGTTGATATCACCGGCGCCACTCTTAGCCCTGGCCAGACCAAAGAATACAGCCTCTACTCGTTGGTAGATACTACGAAGTGGAAGTATGATATTGAATGCAGGGTGATTGTTGGCTGGACGGACCCTGATCCGGGAAACAATTCTCACAAGGAAACCTTCCCGCCGCCGCCATAAAAAGCAATCAATGCTTACCGCCCGCGCCTTAAGGACTGGCAGTTCCGTAGGAATTGCCAGTCCTGGACGCCCCCCCTATCCTGGCGGAGTCCCCAAAAAGGAGAAAATCCATGAACGCCAAAATTCACACCCCGATCAAGTATCTGGCCCTGCTGTGCGCTCTGGCGGCGCTGCTGGGCCTGGCGGCCTACGAGATGCCGTACAAAATCGTCCCCAACGTGCCCGAAGAAGGCCCGCCCCCCGGTCAGCAGCCGCCCCCCGGTCAGCAGCCGCCCCCCGGCGAGCAGCCAGGCGAACAACCGCCTCCTGTTAATGAACAGCCAATCATTGACGAGAACCCCGTTCCCATAGGCTCACCCGCCGAGGCCGTCGCTCTTATGCCGGTCATGCCCATCCCTATCGGCGAACCGGTCACCCTGTCCAATGGTTATTTTCAAGTGACGACGACCTCGGAATATGCTTACTTCGACGGACTGCAAATGCATGATATTTCGATCCTTGTCACCGATCTGGCAGGCAGCGACAACAGCTTTATCTTTTCTCAAATATCACCCTCGCCACAAGGGTGGATGGATTTCGACCCGCCAATGACTGAGCAGCCCCTTCCAGGCAGAGTTGGATACCTGAAGACGATGCTCCCAAATTTCCGGGATTCCGAAATTCGGCATGGTTCCTTCACCTACGAAGTGAGCAGCCCGAGTTACCCAGACCGGATCTCTTTTGAGATCACCGTTGTTGGCTACCCGATGATCATGGACGCATTGGATGGGCAGGAACAGACCACTGGTACAGTCCTGGGTACGATCACTGACGGCTCTACGGGTCAATCGATCAGTGAGGCTGAGATCAGCATGTGGCTGGGCGCTTCGCTGCGTGTGATGCCTTTCGATATGTTGAGCGTCACAGACGCTGGCGGCGCATATTCCATACGCGCCTGGGGCATAGAACAAGTGCTCGATTATTTTGGCCCCCACGCCGCCCCGACCGGGTATGTGTTGATGGTGCAAAAAGCAGGCTATCAGACTTATGTGCACCCCAACTATATCCGTCCGCGCGCTGGCGGCGTCATGGTCATGGATGTCAGCCTCCAACCGCTCCAGGAACAGGTTGCCTTTGACCTCAAGTGGGAGACCGAGTTATGGTCGCCCGGCGTCTGGGAGATCGAAATGACCGGTGACTGGGATCGCTTTGTCGTTGCCATGGGCAAACACCCCGACCCCGACGACCCCGAGACGCTGCCTACCGATATCCCTCTCATTGATGCCGAGGGAAATATCCTTTGGTCTAAGCCGCTGCATGACCAATCTTGGGCTGTTGATATCTCTTCAGACGGGTCATACGTCGCCTGCGGCACCCACGCCTATAAACCAGAGGTTGGCAACTATGCTTACCTATGGGACGCCAATGGAAGCGAACTTTGGCGCAAATCCCCTTCCTGTGAAACGCTCGACATTGCCATCTCTCCCGACAACCAATATGTCGCC
This sequence comes from uncultured Anaerolineales bacterium, assembly GCA_964419495.1. Lineage (GTDB taxonomy): Bacteria > Chloroflexota > Anaerolineae > Anaerolineales > UBA11858 > NIOZ-UU35. The sequence goes on along the minus strand of CAYQQX010000132.1, from coordinate 9,788 downwards.
TTCGGCCCAACGGAAAGTGACGCATCGCTGGGTTTCTATAGCATTGGTGGTGGAGAGGAACTATGGAATCTGGGCACCGGCTTCAGGAAGATCAGGCAGGTTGCCTTCACGCCCGATGGCCAGCGCCTGCTAACAGGACCTGTAATGCACCTTGTTAGCCTGGATGGCCAAACTATCTGGCGGCGGAACGAATTTAGCGGGCTGCCTTATATCATCTGGGCCAGCGCCGACATGGCGCGCCTTATGATTCCAGATAAAGGCGATCATATTTCCATGTATGACGCGGCTAACGGAGAATTGCTATGGCGTCACGAACAGAGAATAATGACCTACGGCGCCATGTCGGATGACGGATCACTGGTGCTATCGCTATCTCACAACGGAGATCTTTATGGCTACGACGGAGACGGCGACCTGCTTTGGTATCGCCGGGTTCCGATAGGCGACGGTGCAGGAGGCGCTGGTCATAACGGTCTCGATATCACGCCGGACGGCAGATATATTGTTGTTGGCGGCGGGAACTATACAACGTTGCTCTACGATCGCCATGGGAATGTCATCTGGCAGCACCAAGGCTCAGGCCACGTGGATAGATCAGAGCATCCTTATAAGCACTCTACCATGGCCGTACGCATCTCGCCGGATGGGACAAAGATCATCAGCGGGTATGGCGCTTCGGATCCAAGAATCTGCTATTTCGAGAGGCGTCCGTAAAAGCCTCAGAAATTACGCGCTTCATGATGAAAAGACCAAAACCGCTGCTCAAACCATCCCTATTTCGAGGACAAGTCCCATGAAAAAAATCACTCTGATATTTGCAGTTATGGTATTCGCTGTGCTCGCTTGCCAATTACCCCCGTCCCAAGATGATTCACAGCCAACAGCCGCTCAGCCTCAATCCCAACACCGGTGCGGGGATGGTGTTTGCGATGGCCCTGAAAATCAGAAAAACTGTTCTCAAGACTGCGATTCCGTCCCTGCTCTTGAATCAAATACAGATGGTGAAGGGCTGTCTGATGAAAGTAATTCCCCCGAGGAACCAGTGCCAGACTCTGCGGAAGATCTAAGCGCATCTGAGGCGGTTCTGGGGGAGGTTTTTGTCGAAGTTCAAGTCAGCCGCACAGATGGAGCAGGCACTTGCCCCTCGCCTCCCTGGGGAGTTGATCATATTGCCGGAGGAGATTTTTCTTGTCCGCCTGCTAAGTACTGGTATGGTTATAATCTTGTTGCCACGGCACACCAAATTGTACAAATCACACCTGCTGGCGGTGGGACCTGGCGGATTACCGGAGAAAAGCTAGGTGGCGGCGCGTACCAAGATGCCCAACACTGGTCGGATGGCCAGCGGGTATGCAGTCCAATGTCAATAGAGGGATCAACATTTGAATTTATAATCGTAGGGATGTATTCCAACAGTCAGATGGAGTTGAGTATGGCAGCCGATCCGGTAGAGAGGTCGCAATGGCAATGCGATCAGGGGCATTCATACGAGCGCGAAACCACCCTGTTGTTGATTGACTGGGCGCTAGCGATGAGCGGCGATTATACAGACCTTTCTGCACAACTGCGCTCCACCTATAATGGATGGGTGCGGCAAACCTACACCCTGGATACCAACTCCAGCCCAGAGCCCCGCGACCATGTGGAGGTTGTGGTTGACTTTACCTGTCTGGAGGAAGTAGGATCGGACACATATAAGCAGAGAGTATGTCCCTGGGAAGAATGATCAGGATGCTAACTTAATGATGCTGCGCCCAACGCGTGTGGCGCTGGTCGCAGCGGTGAAACTTTATCATTGTCTGAGTAGACCCACAAAAGTCGTCAAGTGTCGAAGGAGGTTTTGCAATGCATAGAAAATATCTCGGTCCGCTCATTTTCTCGACGATCATGTGCTTGGGCATGATGGCCGTGTTGCTGATGGTTTGGATGCTATCGAGTCTGAAGGACGGCCCCGGCGTTGCCAGTTACTTGAAGCCGCCGCCTGTTGCAAAAATCATGCAACCAGGCAATGGAGCAGTCATCGCCTCTGGCCAGGGCGTGATACTGTTGGCTTCAGTACAATCGGAGGCCGGCCTGGCGCGGGTGGATTTCTATGTGGATGGCGTGTTGGAGCAGCAGCACAGCCTTGGGGATGAGGGTGCGCAAACGCTCGATGTCGCTTTTCCCTGGTTCAGCAGCCAGACCGGCTGGCACAAGCTCAGCGTGATAGCCTACGATCAGACCCGGCGCGCCAGTGAAGCTGCCGAAATACAGGTTGGAGTAGTGGTTGACCCGGCGGATGTAGCTGCATCCGATGACATGAATGCACCTCCCGGGGAGGCGGCGCTGCTTGAGGAAAGCGGCGAAGCCGCCCTTGAAGCTGATTCTGGGCCTGGTGAGCAGGATCAACCACCAGGCGAAGAAGAAGCCCCTGCGGATATGCCTGTCCAGCCTGGAGGCGATCAAGCACAGCCTCCCCAGGGCGGCGATCCAGCCGAACCCGCAGACCCTGGTGCAGATCGGGGGCAGTCTGCTCAAGACGCCAATCCCGACGCCCCCGATCAAGATCAGGGGCTCCCCGAATTGCCCCCTCAACCCCAGGACGCTCCCCCGGAGATCACTCGCTTCGATGTCTTGGTGGACATCGAAGCGCCCCCGGATGACGGGGAAGCGAGGGCCATTGCACAGCTGTTTGGCTCAGCTCAAGATGATATCGGCTTGCTAGCCCTCACGCTGGTTTTAGGGGAGGGCAATCATATTGAAATCTGCCACCAGCAGCAACAGTGTGAGACTGAGCTGGCAGTGCCTATAGAAGAAGCGGGGCAATATCGCTTTATCTTGCAGGCCATGGATACGTCCGGTCAGGCTTCTGAACCTTCGATTTCGATTGTCGAAGTGTTGGGAGACCCCGGCCAGCCGCCTGCCGTCGCCGGGCACGATATCGATGGGGATTGGCTGCGCGAGCATATTGATTGGCTGCGCGAGGATATTGATTGGCTAGGCGTCAATTTGGACCCAAACCAGGTTTGGGAAATATTGAATATTGCCGGAGAAGCCCCCGATGGAGACGCAGCCTCCGAGCATCCCTGTGCCCAAGGAGACATCGACTGTCTGCGAGAGGGCATCACGGTGGAGGTAGTCTCTAGGCCGGATGGAAATCTCATAACATTGACAGTCGATCAGCGTATAGAAGCCAATGAGGGCATGATCATGATTCCTGATTATGTCAAACAATTCACTCATAGCAGTGTGACCAGCACACATTTTCCATGGCCAGAGGCAGCTATCGAATTGAATCCTGGTGATCAGTTTACCTGGTTGGATGATGATGTTGTTTGCAGTGAAGAATACACATATGCTGGACGAATCATTGCTTACAGCCCACTAAGTTGGCGCGATGGTTCTTGTGTAGATGATGGCATACATATATGTTTACCAATGGCTGTTGAAAGCCAGGCGGCGACATCGCATGAATGCGCGAACAACGAGTTCAGAATAGTGTATTTTATGGCAGAAGAAATTCACGGCTTTCCTTTCGAGGGGGTGAGGCTGACGTGGGGTCTGTCTGGAAACGAGCATCTACCTGCGGCGGATGTCAAAATTGTTTTAGTGCGAAAAGAAACTACGGGAGGAGAGATGATTATTTATGAGGAGCAATTTAACCAGGGAAACCCGGCGCCGGGTGAATTTGTATTATTTGACGGACCGGGCGCATTTGACTGCGCAAATGCCGGCGAGGAATACTGGTATTTGTTGGGAGTACACCCCATAGATACGCCGCCTCTAGGCTATGCCAACGGGTGGCTTGCCCACGCCAGTATTCCCGCACCCAACGGCTTCTGTCCACCAGGCCAATAGGCGCATACATTTTTTTTCTGGGATTATTCGCGAATGTGGGATTGTCGAAGTGGTTGCAACTTACAAATAAAGGAAGAAAACGATGGAAAATTACACGCTATCTTCGAAACTGGTATTAGCCATAAGCTTGCTGTGTGCGCTGTTGCTGACGGGGTGTGAACCGGCTGCAGAGGTACAGCCACAAATCGCCGCATCATCCGCGGTAATCACCTCCCCATTAGATCAGACGCAATACGCCATGGGTGATCTGGTCGTTGTCAGGAGCCAGATATCTGCACCAGAAGGCGTAACGGATGTGATTTTGCTGGTTAACGGGCAGTCCGTGCGCAACGATCTCCTCGAACTGCCATTAAAATCTGGGACTATGAACCAGGGCTGGCTGCCGCCCTCAGAGGGCGCCTATACCTTGCAGGTGCTAGCGGCGGCAGGAGGCAGCTATATTCAATCGGGTGAGGTCGTCATCCAGGTTGGCGCCGCTGACAATATCCCCCAGGTCACGGCCACCACGCTTGCTCCCACCATCATTGTCCCCACTGTAGAGACGATTATAGTTACCCCCTCGCTCACGCCTACCGAGACGCTAACCCCGACTCTTGGCCCTCCCATGGCGACTGCCTTTCAGGATGCCAACTGCCGTTACGGGCCTGGGCAGGTCTACGAAGTGATCGGCTATCTGCTCAACGGGCAGTCGGCGCCAATTGTGGGGCGCAACGCAGAGACGACCTGGTGGGTGATCCAGCGCCTGGATGGCTATGGGACTTGCTGGATATGGGATGGCGTTGTCACGCTCAGCGGGGATACCAGCAACGTGCCCGTCGTGGAGCAGCCTCCCACGCCGACCCCGACCCCCACGCAGACACCCAGTCCGGTTCCGCTGGGTGCGCCTTCTCCTTATTCCCCCAGTGGTGTGCAAAGCTGCGGTTCGACCGTGTGGCTGGAGTGGAGCCCGGTCAGCCATCCCAATGGCATTGCCTATTACGAATGGGTGCTGGACCAAAAATACTCGCCTGAGGAAGAATACCATTCGTGGGATTCTGGCAGTACAGCCAACACTTCGGTAGAAGTGGGTGTACGTTGCGGTATCTATTTCCGTTGGCAGGTGCGCGCGGTTGACGGGATGGGCAGCCCAGGGCCATATTCAATCCCTATGGAGTTCAGGATCGAGTGAAACTGAAGAGAAAATAAAATGCCTTGAAGGGAAATCAAATGGGTGCGTTTCAAATGAGTTGAGACGAACAGGTGCGCCTCAGCCAAAGAGCCAGGCGGTCGCAGGCCTGGCTCTTTGCTTAGGTGTTAAAAAAAACTCCCTGGTCGAATCTCACGTGTTCTTCGATCCTAAAGGGCATGATCCCAAGCCTTTGAACGCTTCCGGCTTCTTCGGTGCTGAAGCTTCCTCCGTGACCCCCAGGGGCGAGGTGGCAATCCCGGCAAATGAGCCTATCGGCGCCAACGAGGATGAAGGTTGATCCTCGACGCAATCATAGATCAATTCGCAACCAGACTCATTGTCTTCGTCATCTACATCACACACTTCGACCACGACCCAGTGATAGCCCTCAGGACAGCCGGCTTCATCTACCGGGCATTCCTCGGAGGATGATCCCCCGTTAGCGCGGTCTTGGATCGCGCGCAGGATGCGGGGTGTACATGGCCGCCCTTCGCCGCAAATGACATTCACTGTGGTGCTGGTTTCGCCAGGCATACCATCCTGCTCGTGGTCCCCGGTCAGTTCTTCCACCTTCCAATCGTATTTCACGAAAGCGGCGTCATTGGTCCCCTGATTTTCCGCAACGTCCTCAAGCGTACTGGCTTGGTTGGTGCCATTCGTAATGTCCTTTTGGGGTTTGGGTTCGCTGGGGGGCGGTTTCTTAACCCCTTTCCCTGCGGGCAACGGTGCTACGCCATCGGGCGGAGTCGCTTCTGCGGCCGCTGCCGCTGAAATTACCACTAGCAGCAGCAATGCTGTCAATGAGAAAACTCGAATGATTCTGAACATTTTTGCCTCCTAAAGATTGGTTTTGGACGATGCTCTTAGGTTAGCAAAGATATGTTTAGAAGTTGTTCAGAACCAAATTAGATTTGATTAAGGTTCTGTAAAAGTGGTGAAAAGAAAAGGTCTCAACCTATGGTATGGTAGGGTTGCGAAACAAAATCTCCAAACCAAGAGGCGAGACCATTAGCGCAATCCATCATACCCTGGTGATTACCCACAAGTGAACTCCTGAAAAGGGAAAGGGTGAAAAAAGGCGAAAGACAAAGTCATAGAAGCGGGGATGGTTCCCTAAACCGTGATACCAGCTAGAGATATTTGTGGCGCTGGCAGGTCAACAGCGGAGAAGAAATCTGTAGCGCCGAAGTCATCCAGGTTGATCTTAGCACGTTGCATGGCGTGGGTGCCTTGGTTGGGGCCACGAGTTTTGACATCGAAATTCTCCATCAAGGCGACGCCAGCGAAGAACAATTGGCAGCGTTCAGCGCACGGGAAAAACTTGGCGATGAGGCTGAAAGGCTTGAAGATTCCATTCTTGCTCTCCAAGGAGTTGGTGGTTGTGGGCGTATCCTGCTCAACGGAGAGCAGCAGTAAGGTGTTGATGGCCTGACCATGTTTCTTGACGAAGCGCCGCAAGCGCCTGGCTAATGTTTGGACACTGCTGGTTTGAATGATGCGGGTCGGGTCTTGCAATTGCGCTGTTAGGCCTTCCATGGCTCAAACAACTGGTCGCAGAAACTCGGCCGAGTTTGCCAGCCAAACCGGGAAGGGTTGAACGCTATGATTATGAGTATGAACGCAACGGCGTACGCAACCTGAACGTGTTCTTTGAACCCTTGATCGGACAGCGGCATGTCAAAATCACTGAGCGCCGTACGATGCAGGATTTCGCATTTTGTATGCAATGGTTGGTGGATGAAATCCATCCCAAAGCGGAACTCATCCAGGTTGTCTTGGATAACCTCAACACCCACAAACCTGCCGCGTTGTACGAAACCTTTCCGCCTGACGAAGCGCGACGTATTCTCAGAAAACTGGAGTTTCATTACACACCGAAACATGGTAGTTGGCTCAACATGGCTGAAATCGAACTGAGTGTCTTTAGCCGTCGCTTGAAAGAATACATCCCAAACGACGAGATGTTGATGATTGAAGTCCAGGCTTTGACAGACGAACGAAACAATAACCAGGCTTCCATTGATTGGCGCTTCAGAACCGATGATGCTCGTATCAAGCTGAAAAGGCTTTATCCATCTATATCAGAATGACTGACTACTAGATCAGGTCTATGCCAAAACCCAGCATCTTCACCGTCCCTGGTGGGAAAACCCAGGAGTCAAAGCTTTTGGGATCGCAGCCCGTTCCACATCGATTGGCGACATCGTGCAAGACAAAGACGGACAGCTCTGGGTGGTCGCTGACTTTGGCTTCAAGAAGTTGATTGGCAATCTCCACTCATTAGAGAAGGCTACCAAAGGGACGATCAGCCTGGACATCTTGGAAGGTTGCTTGATGATTTCAGTCTGGTGTGAGGATCCAGAAAAGATCACGCTGGGGCCTGTTACGCAAAAGATACCCGGCCAAGGAAGCAGCGACTTAGTAGCTGCTCTTGAAATCGCTTGTGGCAGGTTACTGGCTTCACTGGTTACCGACCGGGTATCTTCTAAGCAAAGGACGATGCCTGAAGCAAGTGAAACCTGATCTTGTCCCAAAAACCATCAAAGCCCCTGGTGCACTTCATAAAGCACCGGGGGCTTTTTCTATTACAACACACCTTTGGCTTTCCTGGATAAAAAGGAAGGCTTTTAGCAAACGAAAAGGAATAAATATGAATGCCCCCACGTTGGACCTCCAGGTCCAAACCCCTTACGAATTACCTAAATTAAAGCTGCGTCCTTTGCGGGAGCAGCCGGCCTATCGCGTCGCCCATAACGCCACAGCCTGTAACTTGGTCGAATTGCTGGCTGCTGTCGTTGGTGACGCCCAGCAGATCGAGATCGCCGAGGAATTGCTGAAACGCTTCAAAGGTCTCACTGGCCTGTACCGGGCTAACATCGCCGAGATCGCTGCTGTGCCGGGCATCGGCCAGAGTACGGCAGCTTCGTTGGTGGCCTCCCTGGAACTGGGCAAGCGCCTGGCGATGGATGTACCTGAAGAGCCGCCTACAATCAACAGCCCGGCGGATGCTGCTCGCCTGGTTCAGTACGAGATGAGCGTGTTAGACCAGGAGCACCTGCGCGTGATCGTGCTCAATACCCGCAACAGGGTACTGGATATCGTCGAGGTTTACAAAGGCAGCCTGAACAGCGCCCAAATCCGGGTAGCGGAGATCTTCCGGCCTGCCATCCGCCTCAACGCTGCAGCGATCATTGTGCTACATAATCATCCGAGCGGGTCGGTTGACCCCAGCCCTGATGACGTAGCGGTCACGAGGGCCATGGTAGAGGCTGGCAAGAACTTGGATGTAAGCGTCCTTGATCACATCATTATTGGAAACTCGCATGGTCGGCGTTGGGTTTCTTTGAAAGAACGTGGCCTCGGTTTCGACAATGGTGGTGTGCGGGAAAAACGATCACGCTACCAGGTTGCTGAAACCACCGCCCCATACGGTTTTCCCCGCCGGATCATCGAAGCCTTGCCTGGCGAATATCTCCTCTTTCCCGAGGATGCCACCGAAGACACCTGGCATCTTTTCATAAACGCCTTTGCAGCAAATCGCTGTCCTACCTGTAAAGGGAAGGGCTGTGGAAAAGATTTAGATCCCTGTCTTGATTGTATTGGGCAGGGATCGTTCAATTCAAGGTTCCCCTTAGATTTGCAAAAAGGAGACGAATATGTTCGACAAAATGCTTGGGCTTGATTTAGACAAAACTTGTATTTCTGGAGGGTTGAAATGGATACGCTAATCACCCGTGCCCGGGTATCTCTGGACGATCTCGAAGCCGGCGTTGAGGCGAACGTCACGCTCAGCGTTCCCTTGGACATCGTAACCAGGCTGGTCAAGTTCGACCAGTTTGGCGTAGGTGATCATATCTATATTGATCCCTTGGGGGATGAGCTCTTGATTTCTTTTACCTTGCGCAACGAGAGTGCACTCGCAGTTCAAATACAACCTGCGTAGTCAACCTTTTCACGCACCCTATCGCAAAAACAATCTATATCCAACCGTGAAGCACCGTCTTCTCAAATTGGGGAGGTGGACTTTCCCAATTCTTACCCACAAGGAGAAAAAACATGAATACCAATCAAACCACTCATCTCTCGGAATCCAATCATGATCTGCTCGTGGACGCGCTGCGCATCCTCCGAGAACTGGTCTCTGCCGTAGAGAACGATATCTTCACCGATGCTCCTGAACGCGCCTCAAGCGTGTCCGAAGCTGAAGGTGCCATCCGGCAGGCGCAACAAGTGTTCCACTCGCTGGAGCGCGCCGCCTGGCAGATCCTGGGAGAAGCCGAAGAAGCCTTCGAAGCCATGAGCGTGGCGCGCGAACGGGCGGCCAATGGCGAGTGGCCGTCGCCCCAATCCATTTCAGACTTCTTGATGTGGATCCAGGACGAATGGGAAATCCAGGATCGCTTGGTGGCCGAGTGCCCCAAAGAAAGCGATCTGGTTTACGCCAGCGCCTTGCTCAATCTGGTCGAGGAACTGCATGCTTTGGGCTTCGAGCCGTCGCCGGCTCCCTGGCAGCTCGCCATGGAAGATGCCCAACTGGAACTGGCGTGACTGGAACTGTAAATGTGTTGGGAGAGGGATTGGAACCTCTCCCAACACTTTGTACAATAACCATTGAATGTCGAAATGGTATAATGGAACCACCGACTTACAGTCAGGAGTTGCTGATTATGAATTCTAATTATCTTTGATTTGGGCAGAAAATGGATACGGAAGGAATTAGAAAGCATTTTGTATCGATTTTTGGCTAAGAATCTCCGTGGATGAAATAAGTAGCCAGCACAGG
>CAYQQX010000131.1:0-12832 GCA_964419495.1 uncultured Anaerolineales bacterium | reverse complement strand
CAAATTCTATTATTTTAGGAGAGCAATATGCCTTTACAGGAACTCATTACGAAAATCCAACCCCTTGATGAAGCCGCCATGGAAGCGGCGCGCCTTCGACAAGATGATTTGACTAAGCCACGTGGCAGCCTGGGGCAGTTGGAAGATTTATCGGTGCAGATCGCCGGGATCACAGGTGAAGAAAGGCCCAAGATTGTACACAAAGTTGTCACCACCATGGCCGGAGATCATGGAGTCGTCGCCGAAGGTGTCAGCGCCTATCCCTCGGAAGTGACACCCCAAATGGTGATGAATTTCGTTTTCGGGGGCGCGGCAATTAATGTTTTAGCCAATCACATCGGGGCGCGTGTGACGATTGTGGACATGGGTGTTGCCAGCGAAATCGATCACCCCGATGTGCTCAACAATAAGATCGCCCTGGGTACAGAAAACATCGCCAAGGGTCCCGCAATGACGCGTGAGCAGGCCATTCAAGCCCTTGAGGCCGGCGCGCACGTGGTCAAGAACGAGCTTGAAAAAGGCCTCGACATCCTGGCAACAGGCGACATGGGCATAGGCAATACCACGCCTTCAGCAGCTATTGCTGCCGCGATCACCGGGCGTTCACCAGCAGATATTGTGGGCCGCGGCACCGGCGTCGACGATGAAGGATTGAAGCGAAAAATTACCGCCGTTGAAAATGCGCTTCAAGTTAACAAACCTGACACCAAAGACGGCATTGATATCCTGGCCAAAGTTGGCGGTTTCGAGATTGGCGGGTTGGCTGGCGCAATACTGGCAGCCATAGCGCATCGTAAGCCGGTCGTCATCGATGGCTTTATTTCCACTGCCGCAGCGATGATCGCCGTTAGCATTGCTCCTCTGGCACGCGATTACCTGATCAGCGCTCACCGCTCCCAGGAATTAGGACATCAGGTTATGCTAGAATGGTTGGGGCTGGAACCTATGCTCGATCTACAGATGCGGTTGGGAGAAGGCACCGGTGCCGTACTGGCGATATCTCTCGTCGAGGCCGCATGCAAGATCCTCGACGAAATGGCAACCTTCAGCCAGGCTGGAGTTACGGATAAAGAGTAACGACGGCGGACGACCAACCACAGACCGCCGATTGCCATATATACACCGCTGTCTGCCGTCGGCGGTCCGCGGTCAAGGTAATTCCCATGATCCCCTTTCTTGCCGCTCTACAATTCCTTACCCTCAGTCCGCCATTGGTCAAGCGCATTTTCAACGAAAAAGAACTTGGCCAGGCATCAGGGTATTATCCCCTTGTCGGGGTGCTGATTGGCTCGCTACTTTACGGTGCAAATTACGGCCTGAGTTTGATCGTCCCCGATGCGCTGCGTGCTGCGCTGGTGCTGGCCATATGGGTAGTCATCAGCGGCGCTTTACATTTGGATGGCCTCTTAGATGCTTTTGATGGGATCTTGGGCGGCTTCACACCAGAAAAACGTTTAGAAATTATGCACGATGAACGGGTTGGCGCATTCGGTCTCAGCGCAGGCGTGATCCTACTCCTGATGAAATTCTCCTCTTTGAGCGCATTCCCACAATTTGCCCCAGCGTTGATTTTGATCCCCACACTGAGTCGTTGGGGAATGGCTCTGGCCGTTTTCGCCTTTCCCTACGCCCGTGCAGAGGGACTAGGCAGCGCGGTCAAAGCACATATCACCTGGAAACAAGTTGCGCTCTCCAGTGTTATCGCTCTAGTCACGGCCTGGATTTGCGCGACATGGTTAGGCCTGATTGCCATGGGCATAACATTTTTCATGGTCTGGGGAATTGCTGCCTTTGTGCTAAGACGTATCCCCGGCCTGACGGGTGATATTTATGGCGCGATCAATGAGATCGCCGAAATGATTTTACTAGTAATGTTTGCAACAACGTATTTCGTGCAGTAAATAAGGAGACTCATATGTTAGAGATTGGCGAAAATGCCCCCCAGTTTGCCCTGCCCAACCAGGATGACAAAATCGTTTCTCTGAGTGATTTTGCAGGACAGTGGTTGGTGTTGTATTTCTACCCCAAAGATGACACGCCTGGCTGCACAAAAGAAGCCTGCGACTTCACAGATTCACTGGATGAGTTTCGCGGATTGGATGCCGAAGTACTCGGCGTAAGCGTAGATGGTATTGAATCTCATCAGAAGTTTATCCAGAAATATCGCTTGGGAATCACACTGCTCAGCGATCCGGATAAGACAGCCCACAAAGCCTATGGCGCTTGGGGTCTGAAGAAGAACTACGGCAAAGAATACGAGGGTACCATTCGTTCCACGTACATCATCTCACCCGAGGGAGAGATTGCCGCCTCGTGGCGAAATGTGCGCGTGCGCTCGAAAACCAAAAGCGGCGAAAGCAAACACGCGAATAAAGTACAGGAAAAGTTAGCCCAATTACAAGAGCAAGTCTAATAAGATCAACCACGAAGACTCAAAAGCTCCAAGCTTTGATGATTATCCATCAAATCCTTAGTGCCTTGGTGACTTTGTGGTGACATCCCTACCATCTTATGAACAAAATCAGCCTGCTATTAGCGTTATGCATCGATATACTGATAGGCGATCCGCCAAACCGTTTCCACCCTGTGGCATGGATGGGCAGCCTGATCTCTGTGCTGAGGCAGCGTGCGCCGCGCCAGGGACACAAACAACAGTTTGCGTACGGTACGCTACTTACTCTCTCCGGGAGTGCACTGGTTACCGGAATCGGGATTCTACTCAACAAACTGTTTGCCCGATTGCCTGGTCCACTGGGATGGCTTGCTGAGGCGGCAATTTTGAAATCTACCTTTTCACTTAAAGGATTGGATCACGCTGCCGGGGAAGTGCAATCTGCCCTAGAGGCAGGAGATCTGCTGGAATCACGTCGGTTGGCAAGCTGGCACCTGGTCAGCAGGGATACTTCACAGCTCAATGAATCCCAAGTCGCTGCAGCTGCTATCGAGTCTGTGGCCGAAAACACCAGCGATGGCATCATGGCTCCGCTGTTCTACTACCGCCTGGGCGGTTTACCCGCTGCTCTGGCCTACCGTTTCGCAAACACCTGCGACTCCATGCTGGGCTACCGCGATGCAAAGCGGGAATGGTTGGGGAAGTTTCCTGCCCGTTTTGATGATGCATTAAACTTCATACCTGCGCGATTGACAGGACTGCTAATTTTGCTAGCAGATAGAGTGGCTAATTTTAATGGATCTCAGCAGTCAAATGCATGGCAAGTAATGCGACGCGACGCCCAAAAAACCGACAGCCCCAACGCCGGCTATCCCATGAGCGCTATGGCTGGCGCGCTGGAGGTCGAATTGGAGAAGGTCAGTCAATACAAACTGGGGGAAGGCGGTCGCCTTCCCAACTCAAACGACATTGGCAAGGCACGCACACTCCTCGCACTGGCTACAAGTTTGGCAGCCCTCGTTTTCATTATCATGCCTGCCAAGAGAAAGCAATAAACTGCTTGCTTTGCACTGCCAACTGATCACTAACATGAAACCCCGTCCAGAAATCCCACAACTTTCCAGTGTACAACACGGCGCACCAAATTTCGCCGAATTGGAAGCTCTCGGATTAAGCGCGGATCAGGTCATCGATTTCAGCACAAACAGCAATCCCTTTGGGCCGTCTCCCAAACTTCAGGCTGCCCTCGATAAAGTCGTTTTGGATCGCTATCCTGATCGAGATTGTCTCGCCCTTCGACGGGCATTATCCGCCCATCATAACTTACCATTGGAAATAATCCTTCCCGGTAACGGCACCGCCGAAATAATCTGGCTCTTAGCGGTAACTTATCTACAACCCGGGGATCGGGTGCTCATCTTAGGGCCTACCTTTGGTGAATATGCCAATGCAGCTGCCTTGATGGGCGCAGAAATTATCGAAGATCGAGCCTTGGCTGAAGAGGATTTTGCATTCGATCCTAGCAGGATAGAACAAGTCCTGGAAAGCGCTCGATTCCGCCTAGTTTTCATATGCAACCCCAACAATCCCACTGGACAGGTAATCTCATTGGATATCGTGGAACATTGGGCCCAGGATCACCCACAAACATTGTTCGTAATCGATGAGGCCTATATCAGCTTTGCCCAAGATATGCCCTCGGCTGTGGATGTTCAATCTCAAAATATACTTGTATTGCGCTCAATGACCAAAGACTACGCCCTGGCAGGTTTACGACTGGGATATGCAGTTGGGGACCATGAAATCATACAAAACCTGAAGAAATCACAGCCGCCCTGGAGTGTGAACGCCTTAGCCCAGGCTGCCGGAGTTATCGCTGTCGAAGACCGCGAATATTTGCAATCCTGCCTGGATCAAATACACCATGAAAAAGCACTCCTGATTGCGGCATTGAAAAAACTTGGTTTCTCACCAGTGCCATCACAGACGCATTACTTTTTGTTCCCAGTAGGAGATGGAGCTTCCTTTCGAAGTAAACTGCTGGAAAGAGGGCTCCAGGTGCGCGATTGCGCCTCGTTTAGATTACCCGAATATGTGCGTATCGCTACGCGCCAGGCTGAGGAAAACCACCAATTGCTTGAAACAATTCAAAAGATTGTAATATGACACAATTATTGCTCGTTCGCCACGGAGAGACCGAATGGAACCTCGCCCAGCGCTTCCAAGGCCACACAGATGTGCCACTCAATGAGAAAGGTCGGCAGCAGGCTGCTGCCATTGCCAAGCGCCTCGCCGATGAAGAAATTCACGCCATATTTGCCAGCGACCTTAACCGGGCAGCAAGCACCGCATCGGCAATAGCCGAGTGCCATTCATGTGAGGTCATCAATGAACCGCTTTTGCGTGAAGGAAATTTTGGACATTGGGAAGGCCTTACATACGCTGAAATCCAAGCACGTGATCCTGAAGCGGTCAAAGCCTGGCATGAAGGCATTTTGAACTTCGCCCCCCCAGGCGGGGAGACGCCACGGCAATTAGCTGAAAGAATAGCGTCATTTTATAATAAGCTTCTCGCGCGGTATCACGATGAAACACTCTTGCTGGTCGCCCACGGCGGCTCTTTACAAATTCTGATCTGCCAGTTGTTAGATATCCCAATCGAAAAATTTTGGCAGTTCAACTTGTCACACTGTTCGTATTCGTCAATCTCAATTTATGAGCACGGCGCGATCATCAATGTGCTCAACGATCGAGGCCATTGGACACCAGACCGTTGAGTATCCGAAATGAAATAATCTTATGACAGCAAAAACTCTTGCCATCTTGGGAACATCGTCTTCAGCGGGAAAAAGTTTATTAGTGACTGCTCTATGCCACAGCTTCGCTCGTCGGGGCATTAGAGTAGCGCCCTTCAAAGGGCAGAATATGTCCAACAACGCCGCGGTGTGCCCCGACGGCTCAGAGATCGGTCGCGCCCAGGCGGTTCAAGCCGCTGCCGCGGGCTTGGAACCGACCGTCGATATGAATCCCATCCTGATCAAGCCCGAGGCAGACTCCACTTCCCAGATCGTAGTCAACGGCAAGCCCTGGATGACGCTGCATGCCCGTGATTACTACCCCAAGAAGGATTTCCTTTGGGAGCAAGTCTCAGGCGCGATGGATCGGCTGCGCGCAGAATACGAACTGGTCATCATCGAGGGCGCAGGCAGCCCTGCGGAGCTCAATCTCAAGGAGGGAGATCTGGTCAACATGGCAACCGCGGCATACGCACAGGCTTCGGTGCTGCTGGTTGGGGATGTGGACCGCGGCGGGATCTTTGCCCAACTCCTGGGCACGTACTGGCTGCTCCCCCCTGAAGAGCAGGAAATTCTCAAGGGATTCATTGTCAACAAATTTCGGGGAGACATTTCTCTATTTGAAGACGGAATCGAAATTATCGAGCAGCGCAGCGGCGTGCCCGTGTTTGGAGTGGTTCCCTATCTGCATGATCTTTTTATCCCCGAAGAGGATGCTGTTTCCTTGGAAGCCCCCGAACCTATCAAGCCAGTTCAGGATGCCTCCGTAGATATCGCCGTGATCCACTTGCCGCGCATCGCCAATTTTGACGATTTCGACCCTCTGCTCGCTGAACCCGGTGTGCGATTGCGCTATGTCGACTCCGCTGCCCGGCTGGGGGAGCCCGATGCCATCATCATTCCCGGCACGAAAAGCACCATCGGCGATTTGAACTGGCTGCGCGCCCGAGGACTGGCTGAAGCAATCCAAGAACATGTCCATAATGGTGGCTCTGTCGTAGGCATTTGCGGTGGATATCAGATGCTTGGCGAAGAGATTCTTGATCCCGGACAAATCGAATCGAGAGAAACGCATTCAAGCGGTTTAGGGTTGCTGCCCATATCGACGACATTCGCGTCGGAAAAAGCGACGCACCTCGCCAAAGCGAAAATCAGTTACACGGAATCCCATCAATTCTCTTGGCTGTGCTCCCTCGTTGGGAAGGAAATCACCGGCTACGAGATCCACATGGGACGCACCACAGGGGCAGATCCATGGCTGAAGATCATCGAGCGCAATAAAAAGGAAACTCGCGTTTTAGATGGTGCAATGAGCGTAGACGGCAAGGTATGGGGATGCTATATCCACGGTTTGTTTGCCAACCAGAATTTGCGCCGCACCTGGCTGCACAGTTTGGGCTGGCTAGAAATAGAAGATGAGCCTGTCCAGGATGACCCCTTCGCCGCTTCCTTGACTTACCTGACGGATACCGTCGAATCGGTGCTGGATATGGAATTATTAGAGAAAATCATATGGGAAAGCTGACCTTTTTAATCGGCGGCGCGCGCAGCGGGAAATCGACCTATGCTGAAAAAATGGCCACACAACTAGGCGGCCGCGTGCTGTATATCGCTACGGCACAGGGGTTAGATGTCGAGATGGCTGAACGCATCGAAAAGCATAAAGAACAACGACCCGAAAGTTGGGGAACACTGGAGATTCCCCACGGAATCGCAGCCGAAGTTAAAAGCGAAATTAAGCAAATAGATACCGTACTGCTCGATTGCCTGACCATGCTGATCAACAATTTGATCATGACGGTTACAGACGAAGACTTCGAACCTGACGAAGCCCGAGCTTCCGAGATCATTGATATAGAAATCGAGTCTCTATTACAAATGATCCGCAATAACGAGGCCAATTGGATCATTGTCTCTAATGAAGTCGGAATGGGGCTTGTGCCCCCTTATCCCTTGGGTCGGGTGTACCGCGATTTACTGGGCTGGACCAATCGCAAAGTTGCCTCGGCTTCAGATGAAGTTTATCTGCTCGTCGCTGGAATGATGCTGCCGCTGCATCAGTTGGCTTCATCTACACAATCACTAGATTGGTATTCCCCATAGTTTTTTGCCAAGAATGGGCACAATTCCAAATTAATAATTTCTGCAACTTCTTTCGCTCCCGCTGGAGTGAAATGGAGCATGTCGTAGAAATAGGACGAATCCTTTGGCAATACACTGGCCAAATCTATTACATGTGCATTATTTTCCTGACCAACATACCGAGTCACATCGTTATACAATTCCAACACTTCCCACTGGGTCTGACCATCCACATCATTAACGCTAACCCGAGCCAAATCCACACCTGTTACAGGATCGACGCCAAAACCATAGAGAGCAGGTTGAGTGATCAATATCGGCTCAATTCCAATTTCTCTTGATTTATTGATTAATTGCTTCAATCTATCTTCATAGTATCCTAAATATTTTTCGCGGTGAGGCCTATTAAATTCCTCCCTCGCTTGATCAGATAACTCAACATACGGCATCTCTAGCAGATTTAATGTGCCATGATTCAATTCTTGATTTTGTGTTGCAAAGAACCTTGCGAGATTAAAGAAAAGTGACACGACTTCACTGTATTTGGATGCCGATTTAATCAGTCCAACAACACTAAAGGTGTCTATCTGAACCTGACGATCAAATTCCCCTAATTCTTCCAACCCCATATCATTTGCTCCAACCAGAAACAACACAACCTTAGGACGCAACTTAGCGACATAGTCATCCATCAGGATATTATGACCATAAGTAGAATGGCCATCTAGGCCAGCATTGTTAATCCAGGTGTGATCAAAACTGTTTTCCAGATTTAGCTCGAGTTGATCAATCCATGTTTGACCTTCGGACAAATAAAAACATTCTGTGGTACTCCCACCAACAACCAGTATGGTCAAATAGTTCTCAAAATCAGCAGGTGGCTCTACGCCTCGAAAGCCCAGTGAATTTTTTTTGTGAACAATATATTCATCAAGTTTGTCATTCGTCGTATTGTGTATTTCATACTGTCGATGTACAGGCAATAGAATCTGATCTCCTTTGATACGGAACCCAAAGGGGTTACCCATGACCCTAAGCATGATCTCTATGAGAATAAAAGCAAATAACAAACCCACAAACATAACCACCAAATTCTTGGTCAAATTGCTGAATTTTCCAGTAGATTTAAATTCATTACCTGTATTCATTCAAAGCTCCTACAACTAGTAGTGTGTCATTCATACTTTGATGGTTCCGCAATTTGCAGCCGGGGTTTGGAAATCTCGGCTATCAGTCACTCCACTATTAACACACCACTAGGTTCAGGGATTTTATCTATCTGAGATTTTACTGTCAATTAGGATTCTTCATTTAATAGAGCAGTTGATATTGACCACATACTTGAAATAAATTAGTATCGGCTTGCTCTGTAGTCAACAAATTTGCCATTTTTCGGGAAATATTATGCGCAACTCAAGTGGAGAAATTCTCATCGTCCTCGCTGCAGTGCTCTGGGGAACCACAGGCACTGCCCAAGCTTTTGCTCCTATTGGCGCAGACCCAAGGTCTGTGGGTGCCATCCGGCTGGCAATAGGGGGACTTACTTTGCTTTCGATTTCACTGCTGCGGGGATATTCATTTCGCAAGACAAATTGGCAATTGATACCTACACTGCTCGCTGGCATCAGCATGGCGGCATATAATTTTTTCTTCTTTGCAGGAGTAGCCAAAGCCGGGGTAGCCATTGGAACCATTGTTACTATTGGCAGTGCGCCGGTTCTAGCTGGCTTGCTGGGTTGGGCCTTCCTGGCTGAAAGCCCAACTCGCCGCTGGTATCTCGCCACGTTGTTAGCTGTTTTAGGGGGAATATTTTTGATTTTTCCAAGCCAGAAACTCGCTGTTGATCCTTTAGGAATCGCACTGGCTCTTCTCTCTGGGCTTTCGTACGCCGTATTTTCTGTATCAACAAAAGGCATGCTTGGTAATACACCTCCAGATGCTGCCATGGCGATTGTATTTACGCTAGGGGCGGTTTTCCTGGCGCCGATTCTATTCACTGCGGACATGTCCTGGCTCGCAGAAACCAACGGCTGGATTTCAGCTTTGTTTTTGGGATTAATATCTACTGCACTAGCTTATATTCTATTTGCGCGCGGCTTGGTCTCCGTCCCCGTGGCAAAAGCTGTAACCCTGACATTGGCAGAACCCCTTACTGCAGGGTTGTTGGGTATTTTTCTTTTGGGGGAAGTGTTGACCATCAAATCGACAATCGGGATCACCTTGCTTGTGGTTGGCCTGATTATCGTATCTACAGATAAATCTTCTTGAAATCAGATCGTGATTTTCGGCTGTGCTATACTATTTTCCATGACTGAGAAATTTTTTTCCATCGTCACTGGTGCCACCGGCGCTATTGGCGAAGCCATCGCTCAAGGATTGGCAGAAGATCACAATTTTGAAGTTGTGATTACGGCTCGGGACGAAACAAAGGCCAGGAAAACTGTTGAAAGGATCGTCCAGTCAACTGGCAATCAAAACGTGCGCTATTTGATGGTTGACCTAGCAAGGCGAGCAGAAATTTTCGAGTTGGCCAACCAATGGCAGGGTCCGCTGCACGTGTTGGTTAATAATGCCGCTGCGTCTCCGAGGACGCGCCAGGAATCCGTCGAAGGAATTGAAATCCAATTCGCAGTCAATGTGTTGAGCTATGTGTGGATGACCGAAGCCTTTACGCCTCATCTCAAAGAAGGATCTCCATCACGAATAGTCAACGTAGCCAGCTATTGGGCAGGTGACTTGGATATCGACGATCCGGAGTTCAAACGTCGCCCCTATCGCAATGGGACAGCCTATCGCCAATCCAAGCAGGCCAACCGTATGCTGAGCGTGGCATACGCAGAGCGTCTAAAGGAATTTGGTATTTCAGTGAATTCTTGCCACCCTGGGGACGTCAATTCTAAGCTGAGTAATGATTTAGGCTTTGGGGGCAGCGAGTCGCCCGAACAAGGCGCAGCCACTCCGGTCTGGTTAGCCACAAATCCGGTGGGAAATGAAAAAACAGGCAAGTATTTCTCTCATTTGCGGGAAGAACGCTGTCGCTTTGGGGAGAATCACCAAGCTATTGAGCGACTTTATCAGATCTGTTCTCTATATTCGGACTAATGATCGAGTTTTCTGTAGTGGGGAGTAACACTTTGAACACTTATGTCATTCTGAGCGGAGCGAAGAATCCCTGATACGTTCAATTCAATTGAGCCAATGCAGGTATAAATTAGCTCCACCTTGCAGGGATTCTTCGTCGCTGCGCTCCTCAGAATGACAAGGCAAAATGTTTAACGTCAATTTACCCATTACAAATTATCGAATTTTCTAATGCATATCTGCATGATCATTAACCAGAGGGAGGTTTAGGTCTCCCTTTGCTTACATTGATTTGCCTTAGGATAATTGCTGTGCTATGATGGGTTTGCTTTCTTTGAATTGACTGTAAACTCGGGGAGGCGTTTGCATGGCAAAGAAATCGAGACCATTAATCTGGGGAGTATTCGGCCTGGTCCTATTGAGCATCCTGGCAGCAGTCATCATAGGTGCTGTGATTCAACACATTCGCTACAAGTTGGATCAGCTTCACGCTACAGTTCCAGAGAGAACCTCCATTGTGGTGATCAATGCCCCTGGAGAAGGTCAGCAAGGCCAGTTCTTGTCCATCGAAACCAGCGCATTCGGACATTTCCCATTGCTATCGATGGAGCTGTGGATCAATGGAGTACTGGAAGGTGTCCACGCGGCTCCCCACGATGGGATAAGCTATTTAAACACCGAATTCATTTGGATTCCAGAGCAGCCGGGCGCATATTCCTTGATCGCCAGGGCGGTGAATGATAGGGATAAGATCACTACGTCTACCCCGACATTGATCTTCATTCTCCCCGCCGAAGAATACGATGGTGTAGGCGATGACCCTGGATCACCGGCAGTATTTCCCGCTGCGGACACCTCCGTCGCATCCCTGCAGCCACCCTTGCCCACTGACGCTGTCGGTCCCGCAGCAGCATGGCAGGGTTCAGTTAGCCAGTGGCTCACAAACCTAACCGCCAATCATGCTCCCAAAGCCCCAGCGCTAATCGCCCAATCCTTGGGCTGCGGTGTGCTGCTCACTTTCAACGATCTCTCTGACAACGAAGAAGGCTTTGCCATCTATCGTCAAGCGCCTGCCTCGCCCTCCTGGCAGCAAATTGCAAAACTAGGCTCCCAATCCCAGCATGAGTGGCTTACCTTCACAGACAGCGGAATCCCTGGAGGCACCACTTACTATGTGACCGCTTTCAACAGTCAGGGGGAAGCGGCCAGCAACCTGGCGCTGGTCAATATCGATCCGGCGGATTGCCTGGCTGAGGTGGGAGGCCTGCCGTCGCTGACAATCGAATTTACCCAGCTGATCCCAAACCTGCCTGTTGATCAAGTTTACTGCTACAACTCTCTGGATGGAGAAAATTGGTCGCGCTGGCCCAAAACCGGATTCATCTCCACCGGAGAGGGTGCCCTTGAAATCCAGGAATCGTTAGAAAGTATTCTTCTCACAGACCTTGATGGCCAACCAGTCATCCAGAACATCGACCTGATGATGGAATGTTGGGGTTGGGCTGGCGCGGAACTGCAGTTCCTGGGCCAGTTCTCAGAACGCATCGCTTTAGACGGCCCGGGCAGCCTGAATATCCCCACAGAAGGTTTTACGATCGATATAAACCTGGAAATTGCCAATCTGCTGGACCAACCCGTTATGTATCCATTGGGGGGCGAGGATGATGATGTCTTCATGGATTTGCAAATTTATGAAGACATATTGAAGTATTACAAGCTCATCAATGCCCAAATGGGTCAGGTGTACGCCTACCCCACCCTGCATCTGGACGAGTGCACCGGGCATTTGGGCGCCCCCTGGATGTCCAAGCTGCAAAAACTTGCCCACTGCGCACCTTACCCCGGTTTTGATACCGGCGCGCAGGGCGTAAACCCCCAACCCTATCTGGTCTGGTTTCCCGAAGGCAAATGCCTGGCTGGAAAAGACTGTCTGACGTACGAAGAGTTGCAGGGGATGGCATATAAGGCTGGCGGAAACGTCGGCTTCAGTATCACGGATTCAAGCAGCGCCGGTTTCTACACCTGGAATGTCGACATACCTCAAGCAACTTCCTTCGTGATCCCGCCGCTCAAGTGCGAGGGAACGCGCACTTTCTGGGTGCAGATGTGGTTCCGCATGTACGGCAACACATTTTGGGGTCCGCTCAGTCAGCC
Organism: uncultured Anaerolineales bacterium; assembly: GCA_964419495.1. Lineage (GTDB taxonomy): Bacteria > Chloroflexota > Anaerolineae > Anaerolineales > UBA11858 > NIOZ-UU35. The sequence goes on along the minus strand of CAYQQX010000131.1, from coordinate 328 downwards.
GGCTGAATTGGATTGTTTTGAGAAGCTGGAGAAAACGGAGCTCCAGGTGACGTTCGAAACCCTGCACATCGGGCACGCGGACGACAATGATATCGGAGAAGAGGACCTGGAGATCTTCGGCTACTTCTTCGCGAAGTCTTCTGTGGATTTCGAGTACCTGGTCAGAGGTGAATTTTCGGATTGGCACGAAAACTGTTCTCACGAGGGCCCGGGCGGCTTCAGCACCGGAGGCACCAAGGGTTTAGGCTGCACGGAAATCGTTTCCAACGGCTCCTATGACTCTACTGCAAAAAGGGTGCTAGACCCTCCTCAAAACAGCAAAAGTTTA
>CAYQQX010000130.1:0-12896 GCA_964419495.1 uncultured Anaerolineales bacterium | reverse complement strand
CAAAAATTAGCTCTCGAATATAATATTACAAGTATTCGACCAACAAACCTAAGATATTCACTATTGCCTTCTCGATTTTGGCTGAAAAATATTGTAAGTAGAACCCTACATCCCGATAGCCCAAACTCATCCCATTATGTTATCGCATTGGATGATTGGATGAACATTTTTGGGGTACCACGAGCCCTGTTCTTCGGAAAAATCCTAAACAAGTTGTTGGAAAAGCCCAATGTAACCTTGGAATTAGTGCTTCACCCCGGCCGCTCTCCTGACCCGGATTTTCCCCGAGACTCGATTTCTCCTAAGCGTCGCCAATGGGATTACGATTTCGTACGCAGTGCAGAATTTGACACTTGGAAAGAATCTGTCGATGGAAAAATCTCTCAGGGAAGATAGCCTGTCTGTATAGAAGCATATCAGCATTCCCACACTCGTGCATAATATTGCCAATTAACCTAATCTATACTAGACTCTTGCGCATGAATTAATACGAGACCCTTAGGGTTTTGCTCTAAACCCTAAGGGTCTGAATGAGGAACAAATATGGAATGGCTCGCTAGTCCCGAATCCTGGATTGCTTTACTGACGCTTACAGCCCTTGAAATCGTCCTGGGCATCGACAATATCATCTTTATTTCCATTCTTGCAGGCAAACTGCCTGTTGACCAGCAAAAGCAAGGTCGGCAGATTGGCTTGATCTTAGCCATGGTCACACGCGTCCTGCTGCTATTCTCTCTAGCCTGGTTGACGCGCTTAACTACCCCCATCTTCCATGTTTTCGCACATGGAGTCTCAGGACGAGATTTGATTTTGATCATTGGGGGTTTGTTCCTGTTGGGTAAGAGCACCATCGAGATTCACGATAAGCTTGAAGGGCATGAAGGTAGCTCCTCCGCGAAAGTAAAAGCATCTTTTGCCTCAGTCATTTTCCAGATCATGCTGCTCGACATCGTTTTCTCGCTGGATTCGGTGATCACGGCGGTGGGGATGGCCAACGAGATCGGTGTGATGGTCACGGCAGTCATCATCGCTGTATTGATCATGCTCGCTGCTTCAGGGCCAATCAGCGAATATGTTAACGACCGTCCAACGATTAAGATTTTGGCGTTGAGTTTCCTGCTGCTCATCGGTGCCAACCTGATCGCCGACGGATTGGGTTTCCACATTCCCAAAGGCTACACCTATTTCGCTATGGGCTTCTCATTCTTCGTCGAGATGCTCAACCAGCGCCTTCGGGGACGGAAAGAAAAACCTGTCCAACTGCGTCAGGCCTACGTTGAAGAAGAATCTGCATGACAAAAACCAGACATCCTTTGAAGCGAGCGACTGTTACGCTCGTCAATATTGCAGCCATTACTTTGGTTTTCGTCGCGGCACTTTTGGGGTGGGATCGGCTCAAAAATGGGGCATCCGCCCAAGCCCCCGCGCAGACGCTCCCCCTTGAAGAATCACCAACGCCTGAACAGGAAATTCAGGCTGACGTTCAAGTTGGTCTGCCAAACCTGGCATCTAACTCCTCCCGCGCAGATAATGGCATCACGCGCATCGCCACAATGGACACAACCATCCCTTCCAGGCCGCGCGTCGACATAATTACCTATACTGTAGAATTGGGCGACAACTTGTTCAGCATTGGCGAGCAATTCAACCTGAAAGCGGAAACGATCCTATGGGGAAATTTCGAAATCCTGGAAGATAACCCCCAATTTCTCAAAGCTGGGCAAGAACTCAATATCCTGCCCGTAAATGGCACTTATTACCAATGGAATGAAGGAGACAACCTTGGCCAGGTTGCAGAATTCTTCAAAGTAGATCCTCAGGTAATCATCGAGTATCCCGGTAATCGTTTTGACCTGACAGAAGCAGCAACTGGAAATTACAGCATCGAAGATGAGCAGTGGCTGATCATACCTGATGGCAAACGAGCCATCAAAGATTGGGGACCGCCCGCCATTACTCGTGAGAATCCAGCTTCGGCGGCATTCTACGGTGCAGGCTCTTGTGGTGCCGTCTACGAAGGCGCAATCGGCTCATTCACTTTCGTCTGGCCAACAACAAGTCATCAGATCTCAGGCTATAACTACGATCCGGTCGTACACAAAGCGATTGACATTGGTGGCAACGAAGGAAATGCCATCTACGCTGTTGATCACGGTGTAGTAGTGTACGCCGGATGGAGTGATTATGGCTATGGTTACTTGATCGTCATTGATCATGGCACAGGCTGGCAATCCGCATATGCTCACCTGAGCGCTGTCGGCGTCACCTGCGGACAGAGTGTTTTCCAGGGAACCATGATCGGCGCCCTTGGCAACACGGGAAACTCATCAGGCGCACATTTACATTTTGAGATGATCTATAATGGGGTCAAGGTCAATCCACTAAATTTTGTGCAATGACGTAATTGGGGTAGAGACGCAGCATCCCAACGGGTACAACGTGACTGCGTCTCTACGATAAATCACATGAACTGGTACAAAGACACCCTTCAAATTCAGACCCGTGGCAAGGGGTTATTTCTCTTTAGTGATTCAATTAACTCAAAAATTAGAGAATGGGGGATCAAAGAAGGAATGTGTTACCTCTACCTTCAACATACCAGCGCTTCCATGGTCATCAGCGAAAGTTATGATCCCAGCGCTCGCATTGATCTGGAAGCTTTCATGGAGCGCCTGGCCCCAGAAAACCAAGCCTGGTATCGACACACTATGGAGGGCAGCGACGACTCGCCATCCCATATGCGCGCCATGCTCACTGATACCAGTCTGACCATTCCTATCGATGATGGCCAGCTAAACCTGGGAACCTGGCAGGGGGTTTATCTTTTTGAGCATCGATCGCGCCCGCATAGAAGGCGAGTTTTGTTGCGATGTCTGAGCGTCGAATAAACTGGGCACCCTTCATACCCATCCTTTTGATCGCGCTCGGCAGCCTGATTCTGCTAGGGGTTTTGGGATACGGGTATTACCAATTCATTCTTAGCAACCCCAATTCTGCTCCACTCCCGGAAACTATCATAGAATTTCCCTTACAAAGACATGCATTTGGAGCCCAGGCTGTAGAAGAAATAAACAATTTGCACAACTTGAAATTCCCCCTTTCTTCAGGCGCTGTAGCAGTTTATGGATCCCAAGGGAAGGTCACTCTCTGGGTCAGCGGCGCCCCAACAAAATGGATGGCAAAGCGTTTAACAAGTGATATGGAGGCACGAATTGCGGAAGGCAATTCACCTTTCAATCCCATCGGCGCGCGCAATGATGGCTCACGTGCGATTTATGAGCTAGATGGATTGGGACAAAAACATTTCTATTTTCAATCCAACAATTTACTGATCTGGGTAGCGGCCGATCATGAAATCGCGGAAAATGTACTTTCTGAAATTTTACTCTTCTATCCCTAATTGTATTTATTAATTGATAAGTCAATAACCATTTATGAAGAATCCGAATATCCGAATTGTTGTAATACTCCTTAGCCTTGTCATTGCATCATTTGCATGCGTAGAACCTACCCCAGCGACCCTGGAACCTCTCCCCACGATTACGCCAACAGTTGAAGGCGCATCAACGTCAGATTGGATCACAGTTTATTTCAGTGATCCTGACAGCCCCACTGCTGGCAGTTATCGCGGCGGGCCAGATGCAGCATTGACAGCCGCTATCGATGAAGCGCGCTCCAGTATCGACGCGGCCATTTACCATCTCAATTTGTGGAGCATTCGCGATGCGCTTATCGCTGCTCACCAGCGCGGCGTAACAGTCAGGGTAGTCACTGAGAGCGACAACCTGGACGAGAACGAAATTCAAGAATTAATCGAAGCTGGCATCCCTGTAGTCAGCGACCGCCGCGAAAGCCTGATGCACAATAAATTCGTGATCATCGACAGCCATGAAATCTGGACTGGCTCAATGAATTTCACAGTCAATGGAGCATATAAAAACGACAACAATTTACTCCAAATCCGCTCTTCTCGATTAGCTGAGAATTACATCACAGAATTCGAAGAGATGTTTGTGGATGATTTTTTCGGTGATTATATTGTCGATAACACCCCTCACTTTTCTATGACCATACAGGGTACACGCGTTGATACATACTTCTCCCCGGATGACAGCACTGCTACAGAAATCATCGATCTTATCCGGAATGCCGAAGAGAGTATTCACTTTCTTGCTTTCTCATTTACTTCAGATCCTATTGCTGCTGCTCTGATCGATCAAGCTGAGCAAGGAATTTCTGTGTCCGGGATCTTCGAGGAGAGTCAGTACCACTCCAATCGTGGTGGCGAATACGATAATCTCAAAAATGCAGGGCTGGATGTGCATCTGGATGGAAACTCAAGAAATATGCACCATAAATTATTCATCATCGATGAGGAAATTGTCATTACGGGTTCGTACAATTTCAGCCGCAGCGCCGAAGAGCGCAACGATGAAAACACGCTGATCATACATAATGCCGAGGTTGCCGCTCAATATTTGGGTGAATTCCAACGCGTATTTTCCAAAACATATTGAAAGGAATAACGATGTACTTCTACGATCCAAAAGAACGCCAACCCAATGAGCTGGTTCCAGGCATCAATGTGCGTACATTTTGGGGGGAGAATATGCTCATCGCTGTTGTTAACCTTGACCCCAACTCACATCTTCCGCTGCACAGCCATCCTCATGAACAGCTCGGAACTGTCGTCGAGGGTCAGATGAAGCTGGTTATCGACGGGGAAGAACGCTTGCTTCAGCCTGGAGATGTGTATATCATCCCCGGCGATGTAGAACACGAAGCCTATACCTTCGATGATGCCGTCAAAGTCATCGATGTCTTCAGCCCAGTCCGAGAAGAGTACAAATTCTAGGGAATGTACAAGAAGCTTACTGAAACCGCGCAAAAATTCGCTCAACACCAATACAGCCTCTTTTTCGTCCTGCTAATTGTTGGTATATTTTCTTATGGACTCAACATACACAGGATGGGATTTTATTGGGACGATTGGCCCTGGATTTGGTTTTCTCATGTTCTAGGACCCGAGGGCATGCTCCAAATCGATGTGGAGCATCGACCGATCTCTGGGGTGGTTCTGTGGGTGGGCGCGATATTATCCGGTGATAATCCCATAGGATGGCAAATTTACAATCTCCTTTTGCGGCTCATAGGGGCGTTTTCTCTGAATTGGTGCCTGAAGAAGATTTGGCCTGAGAATCGGGAACAAATCACCTGGGTAACCATCCTCTTCCTGGTTTATCCTGGATTTGGTCAGCAGTTTGTGGCTGTCAATAACAGCCGTCACCTTTTCCCGCTGATCACCTTTTTCATCTCAATTGGGCTGATGGTTGGTGCCTATCAGAACAAGACGCGATATTGGGGGTTCACATCGTTGTCGGTGATACTTTCTTTAATCACTATGTTCACCACGGAGTATTACTATGGGCTTGAACTCATCCGTCCATTGATCTTGTGGATATTGATCCGCAGAGACGAACCACGTTTCTCTAAAACCATCCTTCCAACCATCAGAGCCTGGCTGCCCTATTTGATCCCCTTGCTAGGAGTTTTTATCTGGCGATTTAGCATAGCTAGGAGCGTCAATTACCAAATCACCCTCTTCAATGATATAAGCTCGCCTTCAGAAAAAACCACACTCCAATTGCTATGGGGAATAGGAGAAGATATTTTTAGCGCGGGGATTGGCGCATGGTTTACGGCTTTCAAGCTGCCAGATCCATCATTATTCGGCTTTCGCAGTCGCATGTATTTTTTGGCCATTGTTTTGGTCAGTGCAGTAGGCGTTTTACTGTATTTCATTTTCTTACAAAGGGAAAATGAGCACAAAAAACTTTGGGGGCAAGAAGCACTCCTTTTAGGCGTATCAGCACTGGTCATAAGTCCGATCCCCTTTTGGGTAACCGGCTTAGACCCAAAATTAACCTTTCCTGACGACCGGTTGAATCTCCCCATGATCTTTGGAGCGAGTCTGCTTTTAGCAAGTTTCGTTAGTCTAGTTTTCAAGCGCCTTACATCCAAAGTTCTCTTACTTGCTATCATGATCGGGTTTTCAGTGGGGGTTCACAACCTGAACGCCATCAATTACCGTAGAGATTGGCTACATCAGATCTCTTTCTTCCAACAATTGACCACACGTATTCCAGCTCTCGAAGAAAATACTGCCATTCTTGTCAACGAACTGCCCAACAACCGCTCAACGGACAACTCTCTGGCAGCACCGTTGAATTGGACATATGCACCGGATTACGCGGGGGGCAATATGCCGTTAAACATGTATTACATCGAGTTGCGATTTGGGCGGGAAGAAACTTCCCTTGAAAATACCCCGCTATCTGGAGTTTATCGCTTCTTCCCTTACGAGAGTTCTGCAGAACAGATTCTCCTGATCTACCACAATCCCCCGGCATGTTTGCGAGTACTGGATGCAAACATGCAACAGTATTACCCGCTCCTGCCTTCCTATGTTAGGGAGGTTCTACCCTACTCGGATGTTGGCCGCATCATTGCCGATACCCAATCGCCACCCGTGCTGCCTAACATCCTGGCAAAATATCCTCAGCCGGAGAACTGGTGCTACTACTTTGAGAGCGCTGATCTGGCCCGCCAACGTGGGGATTGGGAGAGTATTGCTGCATTGGGTGACATTGGCTTTGAGTTGGATGACTCGCCCAATCATGCATCAGAGCGTGTGCCTTTCATCGAGGGCTATGCCCACGTTGGGCGCTGGGAAAGAGCCGAAGAACTCACGTACGAAGCCCAGAAGATCAACCAGTTTATGGCTCCGATGCTTTGCGAAGCCTGGGAACGTATCGAAGCAACCACATCGCCCTCACCAGAGCGAGATGAGATTCTAGTAAAAATCAATTCACAATTCGAATGTAACCTCTATTAAATTATTAACTCATGTTACGCACACGTAGCGAGGTTTCCCTGGAACAGGGAGATTCTCTTTAGCTTGCGTAACATCAATTATTAACGCAAAGTAGCGAAGCAGCAAAGACGCAGAGGGTATAATTCGGTAAGAACATTATTCTCTGCGTTTTTTCTTTGCGCTCGGTCAAAGGCTGGCCTTTGGCGTGCGTCTCTGCGTTTATTATCAGGAGTTCATTATGCTCAACACAAAAGGGAAATTCTACTTAGGCCGCATCGTCGACCAAGATAAGCCGCTTCTTTACGACCCCGATGATTTGACAACCCATGCCGTCGTCGTCGGCATGACTGGCTCGGGAAAGACTGGGCTGTGTATAGATATCATGGAAGAGGCTGCGCTGCAAAACTTACCCGCGCTACTCATCGACCCCAAGGGTGACATCACCAACGCCCTGCTACATTTCCCCGATCTGCTGCCAACTGATTTCCAACCCTGGATCAACCCCGACGAATCCCGTCGAGCAGGGAAAACTATTGAAACAAGTGCAGCAGAAACAGCAGAAACCTGGAAGAAAGGGCTGTCTGAATGGGGCATCGGGGGAGAGCGCTTGCGAGCTTTGAAGAATGCAGCCCAATTTGCAGTATTTACCCCAGGATCAGATGCAGGGTTACCCGTCAGCATTTTGGCCTCGCTCAAAGCGCCGGAACTGGCTTGGAAGGAAAATTCTGAACTCCTGCGAGAGAAAATTTCTGGCACCGTCACAGCCATACTTGGTTTAGTGGGCATCAGCGACATCGACCCGGTCCAAAGCCGAGAACACATTCTGCTAAGCAATATCTTCGAGAATGCCTGGAGCCAGGGAAAAGATCTCGACCTTGGTGAGCTGATCCTGCAAACTCAAAATCCACCTTTCGAGAAATTGGGCGTCTTCGATGTCAGCACTTTCTTCCCCGATAAAGATCGTTTTGAGCTGGCGATGCTGCTCAACAACATCCTTGCCGCCCCCAGCTTTCAATCCTGGATCGAGGGGCATCCTCTGGATATCAATTCACTGCTCTATATGCCAGATGGCCGCCCTCGCCACAGCGTATTCTATATCGCTCACCTCAGCGATGAAGAGCGTATGTTTATTGTCACCTTGCTGTACTCTGCTGTAGAAACCTGGATGCGCGCCCAAGCTGGCACCACGGGTCTGCGTGCCATCCTCTACTTCGACGAAATTTTTGGCTATATGCCACCCATCAGCAACCCGCCTTCCAAGCAACTCATGCTGCGCATGCTCAAACAAGGTCGTGCCTTTGGAGTCGGACAGGTATTGGTTACCCAGAATCCAGCCGATCTCGACTACAAAGCCCTATCCAATGCGGGAAGTTGGTTCGTCGGCAAGTTGCAAACAGAGAACGATAAAAACCGCTTGCTCGATGGCTTAGAAGGTGCAGCACCCGGCCTTGATCGTCGCAACTATGATGAATTGATCTCTACACTCGACAAGCGAGTTTTCTTGCTCCACAATATTCACGAGCAGAAACCACAACTCTTTAAAACTCGCTGGGCGATGAATTATCTGGCCGGCCCTTTGACCCGGAATCAGATCCCGGCACTGAACAAGCTGGCGGGGATTTCTGCTCCCAAACAGGAAGTTCAATCTGACCTTACGGGTGCTCCTGTTACAAAAACATCTCCTACGCCTTCAGAGTCTCTCCCTGGATCATCATCAAGACCAGCCGTACCCACCGGAATAGATGAATATTTCTTGCCCAACATTTTGACCCTCACCCAAGCTGCTAAAGCTGAGAGTATCACCCTGCCAACCGATGCAAAATCACCAGGCTTGATCTACCAGCCGGTGCTGCTTGCGCAGGCCGAGATTCGTATCTTGCAGCGCAAGTACAACCTCGATTTTGAGACCCAACGCACCGCACTGATTTCCGATCCCGACCGCCGCGGCACTGCTCGATGGGAAGAGTGGCTGAGAAACGCCATTGATGCACGATCACTCGACCGCGAACCCGCTCCCCAGACTCGCTATGCCACATTGGAAGCGCCCCTTTCTAATGGTAAGACGCTGCGGGCCCTCAAAACTGATTTCATCGACTGGATCTACCGCAAGATGGAAGTGAAGGTACGCGCCAACGAATCCCTGAGCGTTTATGCTGGTCCTAATAGTTCACAAGCCGATTTTCGCCGTATGTGCGCAGAAGCCGCCCGTGAAAAGCGAGATGCTGAAATCGCCAAGGTCGAAGCCAGCTACGACAAAAAACTGGACACCATCGAAGATCGTTTGAAACGTGAGGAGCGTGAGCTGCGGGCTGACGAGGCGGATCTACGCGAACGCCGTATGGAAGAATATGGCACGCACGCTGAAAATGTACTCGGCTTGCTCAGCCGACGGCGGAGGAGGCTTTCCACATCCCTGACCAAGCGTCGCATGACCGAACGAGCCAAAGCCGATGTCGAAGAATCGATCGAAGCCATAGAAGAATACGAACACCAGATCAAAGAACTTGCAGACGAGCAGGCTCAGGCTCTGCAAGATGTTAAAGACAAATGGGCCGACATCGCTGACGACATGACCGAAATCCCCGTGCGCCCGTTCAAGAAAGACATCCTGGTTGATCTCTTTGGCGTGGCCTGGATGCCATATCACATCGTCCAGGCAGGAGGTCGTACTTTGGAAATTCCTGGGTTTGGAAACAATTAACGCCAAGGCGCAAAGACGCGGAGACGCAGAGTTTTTTTACAAATGTGTAATGGGTAATTTGATGTTGGACACTTCGCCTTGTCATTCTGAGGAGCTCAGCGACGAAGAATCCCTGCAAGGTGGAGCTAATTTATACCTGCATTGGCTCAAACAAATTGAACTTATCAGGGATTCTTCGCTTCGCTCAGAATGACACAAGTGTTCAGCGTGTTATTACCCATTACAGTTTTTTTACAAATGCGTCTCCACATTAATTTTTTTTATGACTGAGAAGAAACACACCATCGAAGACATAGACGGTAAGCAAATCTCTGTCCTCGTACGACGCGACAAACGATTGAAGAAATCCTCGCGTTGGGGCTGGGAATCCGATGGCACCATCCTGATGCGCGTGCCCTACCGAACACCCAAACGTGCCATAGGAAATCTACTTGACCAAATCGCTGCTCAACTCGAAAAACAGAATAAATTAGCCGAACGCCGCACCGACGCTGAACTTCAGCAGCGCGCCGAACACATCAACAAGAAGTATTTCGGGGGAAAGATCGAGTGGAATGCCATCCGTTGGGTGGGAAATATGAATTTATCCTTGGGCAGTTGCACAAATGGCGGCAGCACCGATGGTCATATCCGTATCAGCGACAAGATTAAACGTTGGCCGCAATGGGTTATTGACTACGTCATCGCCCACGAGATGGTTCACCGTCTGCACAGCGATCACAGCAAGAAATTCTGGAGCACACTGACTGAGGGGTATCCCCTCACAGAGCGAGCGCGTGGCTTCATCAAGGGGGTAGGGTTTGCTGAAGGGAGAAGCTACGAAGAAGAATAAAGATATTGAGGGCCAATCGAGAGTATAATTCCAAAATACACTCAATGGAGCTATCCAATGCCCCTCACCTACCCTCCTACACCTATCACTGAAATTATCGATGACTACCACGGCACCCCTGTCCCCGATCCTTATCGCTGGCTCGAGGATGCCGACGACCATCAGGTCAAATCCTGGACCGAGGCCCAGAACCAGCTCACTCGCGAGTATCTCGATCAAATCCCCACTCTGGAAAAGATCAAAGCTCGCCTGACCGAATTGTGGAACTTCCCCAAGTACCAGACACTCAAGAAGGTCGGAGGCAATTATTTCTTTACTAAAAACGACGGATTGCAAAATCAGGATGTTCTCTATGTCCAAGATTCGCTTGAAGCTGATCCTCGCCCACTACTTGACCCCAATACACTCAGTGACGATGGTACCATCGCCTTAATGGAACAGTATTACAGCAAAGATGGCTCGACGCTGGCTTATTCTTTGGCAGCCAGCGGCTCCGATTGGCAGGAGATTCATTTGCTTGATACTGACAGTGGTGAAAAACTGGCTGATATCTTACAGTGGTGCCGCTTCCCCACCATTGCCTGGAAATCGGATAAGAGCGGTTTTTTCTACAACCGCCAGCCGGAACCTGGCACTGTCCCACCAGAGGATGAAAACAACTACGTCAAAGTTTATTTTCACACTTTAGGCACCCCCCAATCCAGTGACATCTTGATTTTCGAGAATCCTGCCGACAAAATATTGCGATATTACCCCTTTACATCTTATGACGGGGAGTATCTCTACCTGCTCACCATGCGCGGCACCGACCGCCGCAACGGCATCTATTTGCGCCCCATGGATAGCGACGGTGACTTCCTTCATCTGTCGGAAGATGGCGAGGCCAAGTTTATTTATGTCGGCAATACTGGCTCGACTTTTTATTTTATGACTGACCTGGATGCTCCCCGTGGACGGGTAATCGCCATCGACGTTGAAAATCCAGGCCGCGAGCATTGGGAAGAGATCATCCCCCAGGGTGAAGATGCCCTCGAAGAGGTTAATCTCGTAAACCAAAGCTTTATCCTGTTTAAAAAGCATCATGCCCACTCAAAGATCAGCATCCATAACTTAGATGGCATCCACCTTCAAGATGTCCCCCTCCCCAGCATGGGGACCGCGACTTACCTCACAGGTGGTCAAAACGACCGAGAGCTTTTCTTTTCCTTTGAATCATTCCTGTACCCTAAAACCATATTCCGCTATGATTTCGAATCTGGCGAGCTTTCTCCCTTTCATGACTCACCCTTGGATTTTAACGTTGAAGATTTCGAAACCCGGCAACAATTCTATCCATCCAAAGATGGCACCCAAATCCCATTGTTTTTAACTCACCAAAAGGATTTAGAACTGAATGGAGAAAATCCCACTATCCTTTACGCGTATGGTGGATTCAATATCAGCCAAACACCTTTCTTCAATGTCTGGAACCTGGTTTGGCTGGAAATGGGCGGAGTCTTTGCCCTGGCCAACATCCGCGGCGGAGACGAGTATGGCGAGGAGTGGCACCGGGCAGGAATGTTTGAGAACAAACAGAACTGCTTCGACGATTTTATCGCGGGTGCCGAATGGCTGATCGAGAATGATTACACTTGCACTGAGAAATTGGCCATCGAAGGTCGCAGCAATGGGGGACTACTGACATCTGCCTGCATGGTGCAGCGCCCTGATTTGTACGGCGCAGTGCTGTGTTGGGTGCCTGTCACCGATATGCTGCGCTACCATAAATTTACCATCGGTTACTTTTGGACAGTTGAATGGGGGAACGCCGAGGAAAAAGCAGAAGATTTTGACTATCTGTACGCATACTCTCCACTGCATAATGTCAAGGAAGTCGATTATCCTCCCATCATCATCCCCACCGCTGACACCGACGACCGCGTAGTACCAGCTCATTCCAAGAAGCTCATCGCTACCCTTCAAAAGAAAAATACTGGAAGCAACCCTATGCTTCTCCGCATAGATACGAAAGCAGGGCACAAACTCGGCAAGCCAACTTACAAACTTATCAACGAACATGCGGATGTCCTAGCCTTTGCAGCCGAAGTCCTAAAAATTGAAGTTGATGGATAGGGCAAATTAATAATTGCTGTTACGCAAGCTCAGGGAAACCTCGCTACGTGTGCGTAACATGAGAAAATAATAAAAATTTCATGGCAGAATATTTCATCTTAATAGTGGCTATATTTTTGGCAGTATTCACCCAAAGTCTTTCGGGCTTTGGTTCCGCTATGGTTGCCATGGCATTATTACTACCCGTGCTAGGCATCCAGATTACCACACCATTGGTTGCCATCGTAATGGTTGCTCTTGAGATTTATCTATTGATACATTACCGTCATGCTCTGAATGTATCGATAATATGGAGGGTTGTAGTTGCTTCCCTCATAGGGGTTCCCATTGGAATCCTTTTTCTTAGCAAATTGGATGAACAAATTGTCTTGGCGGGG
>CAYQQX010000129.1:0-12949 GCA_964419495.1 uncultured Anaerolineales bacterium | reverse complement strand
ATCTTAGGTTTGTTGGTCGAATACTTGTAATATTATATTCGAGAGCTAATTTTTGAACGATTCTGAAGAGATGAGGCAAGATGTGCCAGTGATTATGAGAATCTAAATGCGAGGGCCCTAATCCTGCCTTCATGGCGAACTCGATTTGGGCGCGGCATTCGGTTTCGACATCATGGGGTGAAATTGCCCCGACTATTGCCCTGGGATAGAATAATGCGGGGTGATAGAAGTATCCACTTCGTTTTACTAATGAAGGGATCATGGTCTGGGGGCTTATGGGTTTGCCTTTCGTCAGGTTGAGATGTATGCCCACCCGCAGGTCGGGATAATCTTTGATCTCATCCAATGCCAACTGACTGGCAGGCATATTGACCACCAGACTGGTGCTGGATAATTGTCCCAGATTGTGTAATTCATAGATAGTTTGGTTGACGATTGGAGAAAAACCCAGGTCGTCTGCATTGATGATCAGTTTCATGGGATATAATCTCAAAAGGTATTTTTATCTCTGTGATAATTATAGGTGATCATGACTCTTCCTACTGTATTCCTCCTGTCGATTGGCCTGGTCATTTTCTTGTTTTTTGGTGCATTTGGATTGGTTTCTCTGGTTGAGAGGGAACACAGGGCTAAGAACATCTCTTTTGGTATTGCGATTATGGGGGCGTTGTTTTTCTCCCTAACTGCCAGCCTTCAGATAGCTTTCCAGTTTGTGATATTGATCGTCATGGCGGCGGTAACCCTATTGGGCGTAATCCTTTTCTTCTTACCTATAGGCAAAATTACGGCTGAAAATGACATCCCATTAGAGCGATTTGATGAGCGCCAAATTATGTTCGCTCGCGCCCGGCTGGAGCCCGGAACATCCAAATTCGATTCATATTACGCGGATCACCCCGATCATAGGAGTTCCGATGATCATACACGAAAAATGCCTGGATTGCTTTCACTGGATGCCAAATTTGCTAATCGTTATCAGTTTGCGTCGATGGATGGAAGCTTTTTCTTGACAGGCGCTTTAGGTGACGCTGTGGATGGGGAAGTTTCAGCGGATCCCATTGAAAAGACACCTGGAGAGATTACGGCATATCTCAAAAGCCTAGCGCGCTTTTTTGGGGCTTTGGATGTTGGGGTAACTGAATTAAAGCCACATCATTTGTACTCACACATTGGGCGAGGAACGGGGGAGTATGGAGCCCCAATTCCCGTGGATCATCGCTACGCAATTGCCTTCACCGTCGAGATGGATTTTGACATGGTTGGAACCGCGCCCAAAGGACCCATCTCCATGGAGACTGGGAAACAATATGTTGAATCTGCCCGGGTGGCAGTGCAATTAGCTGAGACGATCAGACTATTAGGCTATGATGCCCGGGCGCATATCGATGGCAATTACCGTGTTATTGCCCCTCTTTTAGCCCGTGATGCAGGCTTAGGAGAGATCGGGCGCATGACGATTCTGATGACCCCAAAAGAAGGCCCGCGCGTTCGTCTCGGTGTAGTAACCACAAATATTGAATTGTTGCCCGATGATCGTGAACCTAATTGCGCTTTGATTGATTTTTGCAATATCTGTAAGAAATGTGCGGAAAACTGCCCCTCGCGCTCAATCCCTTTTGACGAGCGTCAAGAATACAATGGTGCAGTGCGATGGAAGATAGACCCAGACACCTGTTTCCGCTACTGGAACGCCGTCGGTACGGACTGTGGAAAATGTATGGCTGTGTGCCCTTATTCGCACCCAGATAATTGGGCGCACAACTTTGTTCGTTGGGGGATTCAGCAGTCTGGGGCCTTCAGACGAGCGGCCCTGTGGTTGGATGATCTTTTCTATGGCAAAGAGCCGGATGAAAAGCCGGCTCCAGAGTGGGTGCGAATTCAGGAATCACAGTAACGAAGACCACCCAATTCGTGTTTGAATCAATAGATAACTGTTGATCTCCTTGATAGGTTTCAGCAGTCTCTGGTAGTGAATCATAAATGAGATGAATGCTTATGATTATTAGCTCTATTTCACAATATCCCTATGAAGGGAAGGTCGCGGTGGTGACCGACAGCGTGGCACAGGTCCCATCGACTGTGGCGCGTGAGTTGGGAATTTCGGTGATTCCTTTCTCCGTTCTCGTGGAAGGGACTTCCTTCAGGGATGAAGTGGATATCACGCCGACTGAGCTTTATCAGCGGATGCGCGCTGAAGAAATCATCCCAAAAACATCCCATCCATCAATCGGGGAGTATCTTCAAGTGTTCAGGGAGCGGTTTAGTGCTGGAGCAGGATCTATTTTGTATTTGGCTCTGTCTGGCAAGTTGAGTGGTGCGTACGATACTGCTCTCGAAGCGGTACCGATGATCAAGGATGAGTATCCTGATCGGGAGATTGAGATTCTAGACACCCGTACAGCGACCATCGCTCAGGGGTTTATCGCCATCGAAGCGGCTCGGGCTGCTTCACGGGGGGTGTCATTGGGGCAAGTAGTTGATACCGCTGAAGATGTGAGATCTCGGGTGGGATTCGTCGCAACCCTGGATACGTTGGAATACCTGGCGCGTGGGGGGCGGATTGGTAGATTGGCTTTTATGCTGGGGGATATGATCGATGTAAAGCCTATATTGAATATTGGCAGTGATGGCTTGGTTGCCCCTATTGCCAGAGTACGAGGAGCAGGCAAATCTTTGGAAAAAATGGTCGATTGGGTGACTGGCCAGGTAACCGGGAAACACGGTTTGCGTCTGGCGGTGATGGAGGGCGATGCACCCGGTCAGGCTGCCCAGTTGCGGGATTTAGCTCTTCAAAAACTGATTCCTGATGAGATTTTTATCACGAGTATGACACCGGTGATAGGGGTTCACGCAGGCCCAGGGATCATCGGCCTGGCATATTACCACGAATAGAGTTAGGGGGTAGTATCCCGTTTATTACCTTCGATCAGCATGAACCCTCGTTTGATCATCCTTGCTGGGGGAATGCGTATATGCTGAGGTATTAGTATTCTATAAGAATCGGGTTTACAACACTTGACGGTTAGCGAGCCTGATTGGTAAACTCCCCGCCTGTTTGCAAGAGATATTAAACCATGAATATTGGAGAGTTTTACGAATTAAGTGTAATGGGCAATAACACTATGAACACTTATGTCATTCTGAGCGGAGCGAAGCATGCCCTGAGCATGTCGAAGGGAATCCCTGATGCGTTCACTATATTTGAGCCTGTGCGGGTATAAATTGGCCCAACTATTCAAGGGATTCTTCGTCGCTTCGCTCCTCAGAATGACAGGGTAAAGTGTTCGACATCATTCTAACCATTACAGTTTTACGAATTAGGCGTGTTAGGTTTAAGAGCAGTTTCATATATATTATTGAGCACCTCATTGCTGGCTGTGAGTGGTCCGGTGCTAGGCGAATTAGTAGCAACTATTCCCCCAATCATTATAAATAATTTTTCCAGGCAAGCAGAAAGGCTTGGAATTCCTTACCAAGAGGTCACCTTCCCTACAACAGATGGATTAGTCTTGCGAGGATGGTTCTTCCAGGCAGAGGATCAGAATGCTCCGGCTGTTATCTATGCCCCTGCTACCTCCAGGGATCAGCGCTCCGGGCTTTCACTGGTTCAACCTTTGCATGAGGCTGGTTATCACGTGCTTTTGTTCAGCTATCGCGGGCATGGGCGCAGTGATGGCAATCGTTTGGGATTCACATATGGGGCGGAGGAAAGCAAAGATGTTGACGCTGCAGTAAATTTCCTTTATGAATCCAAAGCCATCCATCGCATTGGAGCAATCGGTCACTCGGCTGGGGCAGTTTCGGTCATCATCAGCGCTGCCCGTAATCCACATATCTGCGCAGTGGTGGCAGCGGCACCTTTCGCTTCCCTTGAAGAAGTGTGGGAGACCAATCGCCCAGCGCTAATCCCAAAGCAGCTTCTCGGTTTGACGATGAGATTCTCAGAGCTTCGGAAAGGGTATTGTCGTTGTGATGTCCGCCCACAGGATTTGATCGCAAAGATTTCGCCACGACCGTTCCTGCTGGTGCATGGTAGCGATGATAAGCGCATCACTCAAGAGCAGGCTTTACATCTTTTCAATGCAGCCGAGGAACCCAAACAAATGTGGTTAGTTGAGGGGGCCAACCACAGCGAGGTGCGTGACCCGGTGTTGGATGAGTTGATTCCAGAAATAATTAAGTTCTTTGATGAGTCCTTGGTCGATCCTCTCCCCTTAAGCAAATTGTATGGCGATTTAGTAAATCACCATCTTTCATCGAGCTGATTCACCAGCAATCAAGGTTGGCGGTTGATCCATTCTGTGTGGGAGGCGATATCGCGATCGAAAATCAAGCGCCGCAGCAGAACCTGGCGGCGCTCAATTCCAGAGTGTGGCAGGGGTCTACCATTGGCTTCAAAACGTTTCGCCAGAGTCACGCACAGCATAACGCCAGTGGCCATAGAGACCGTGGTGGTCTCTCCTAACCAATATGCGGGTAGCGGCAAGGTTACCAGGCTGGCTAGTGCCCAGGGGGCGGAGTCCCCTAATAAATAACCCACCGCGAGGAAAACCAGCATCCATGGAAAGCCCCAGGGGAAAATTATCAGCAGGACACCCATAAAAGGGCTTAGACCCCGCCCTCCTCGAAAACGTAAATAAATCGGCCAGTTATGACCTATCACTGCCGCGAGGCCGGCGGCAGTGGCAGCGAACTCTCCCAGTCCGAGTTCTACTCCGAGCCAGGTAGGTAGAGCAGCCTTGATTATGTCGAAGATACCTACAGGGAAAACCGCCCAACGGGCGACATGCTCCCAAACCATCGAGCCGCTGATTGTACCGCTGCCAAATTGGCGTAGGTCGATCCCCTTGACCCAGCGACCAGCCAAATACGCGGTGGGTACCGATCCCAATAAGTAACCACCCATGATCAATAGTACTGCTAGCATGATCTCGATCCTTTTTGTTTTGCATTTATTGATACTATAGCACTACACGTTGGGCAAATCAACAGGGTTCTTCGAAAATAAAAAAGCCCCTTTTCGGGGCTATATTGTGGGCCCAGTTGGATTTGAACCAACGACCTGGCGGTTATGAGCCGCTCGCTCTGACCACTGAGCTATGGGCCCTGTTCAGTGGGTAGTGGTTGGTGGGCGGTGGTCAGGAGATTCTTCCTGATCACTATGCACTAATCACTACCCACTAAAAAGGAGCGGGCGACCGGATTCGAACCGGCGAATGTCAGCTTGGAAGGCTGATGCCTTACCACTTGGCGACGCCCGCATCTGCTTTTGCTTCACAGCGGAACGATTTTACACCGAGGCTTGCATAGGGTCAAGCATCGCTCCGATGAAACCGGGTTGATTTTGCGAATTTCTCTCTATAAGGTCATGAATGTACAACACAACCTGGTTGCGAAACACGACTTTCATAAAGTCAATAGCTCGGCAGTTGAAACTGCACCAATACCTGCGACTTCCAGTTGCCAGAACCGCGACTTTAAGAAAGCCCTGGTTGCGCAAAGAGGCACTTTATTGTAAAGTATCTGTATGGTTACGAACATATCGCCAATCATGGGCTTGATTAGAATCTTGGTAAGTTTGGTGTGGTCCGCGATCAGTATTTCAGGTATCTTCTTTGGTGATCGCCTGTTTCGATTTTCTGATGAGTTTCTTACTCGTAGTCTGAATTCTGCCCAAGAGTACATAGTCGTTGTCAATAGCTTACTTGGCGAAACCGGCGAAATTCTCGTTTCTGTAGAAGATTCTTTAGATACAGTTCGGGATGCGATAGTCGACGTGACATTTACCCTTACAGACACACGCCCATTGATCGATGAAGCCTCACAGGTCATCGTCCAGGATGTGCCTGAAGCGATGGATGGCGTCCAGGATTCGATGCCTACACTGATCGAGACGGCAGCTGCAGTGGATGAAACTTTGACGTTTCTATCTGCACTCCAACTCACCGTTCCCAATTTTTTCGGTGCAGATTGGACATTTGGGTTGGGCATTGATTATGATCCTGAAGTTCCCTTGGATCAAGCATTGGATGAGCTTAGCAGAAATCTGGAAGATATCCCCGAAGATCTGCGCCGAATGGAAAACGATCTTAACACCGCCAGCGTTAACTTGTTAACCCTACGTGATGACCTTTCTGTTTTGGCAGACGACCTCTATGTAGTCAATCAGCAGGTTGAGGATCTTCAGCCCCAGATTGATGAGTTATCTGTCAATTTGCTTGAAATGGGTGAATCACTCAGCAAATTAGGGGAAAAATATACGGATACACTGCCCAAAATTAGGCTATCATATATGGCATTCTTTTCGTTAATCCTGATTGGGCAAGTGCCATCATTCTATGTAGGTGCAGTGCTTTTGCGTGGAGACAATGAAGACTCTAATGAGAAGGAGAAATCAGATGAAAATTAGATATTCCATCTTTTCAGCGCGGCGGAAGCGTTTTTCTCCCTGGCGTTATGGATTGAAACTCGGCCTGGCTGCCGCAATGATCGTATGGTGGTGGCTTCAGAATCAACGCCAGGAAGACGTGGAGAAACCCGAAACGCGGGTCGTCTTGCCACCCGATGAGGAGAAACCGGCTGCCAAACCTGCGCCAGCAGCGAAGCCCAAGGCGCCACCAGCGGAACCCGATGATCTAATCAGCATTGATGGCATCGGCCCGAAATATGCTGCTGTCCTCGCTGACGCGGGAGTTGCAACGTTTGGCAAACTTACCCAGATGAAACCTGTTGACGTACAAGAAATCTTTCGGGCAGCCACGGGACGTGCTCCCGATCCTTCTGATTGGATTAAACAGGCCAAGAAACTTAGTGGATAATGGTGAGTGAAAAGTGAATAGAGTTAAACTTCTTATTGGTATTCTCGGGTTTGCCCTTACTTTAGGGCTTTTCTTGACGCCTGTTGCGCAGGCACAAGAAGACATGCCATTGGCGATGGTGCTCACTGCAGATGGAGCGGTGACACCCACGATGGCCGAATACCTTAAGCGCGGTATCCGCCTGGCTGAGCAGCGCGGCGCTGAGGTATTGATCTTTCAACTCAATACCCCTGGGGGTGGAGTGGATGTGATGGGTGATATTGTTGAGATCATCCGTGCGAGCAAAATACCGGTGGTGGTTTATGTTGCTCCTCGAGGAGCCGTCGCGGGCAGTGCAGGAACGGTGATCACCTTAGCCGGGCATGTGGCCGCTATGGCACCCGAGACTGCCATCGGCGCGGCCAGCCCCGTCGGCGCACAGGGGGAAGATATCGGCGAGACCATGGAAGCCAAGGTCAAAGAAATTCTCAAGGCACAGATCCGTTCTCTGGCCGAAGGACGCGGCTTCGATGCCATTGCCCTGGCCGAAGCGACAATTGAAGACGCCATCGCAGTCTCAGCAAGTGAAGCTTTAGAGGCTGGACTTGTGGATATCATTGCCAACGATGTACATGATTTGCTCAGTCAATTAGATGGTTTCAAAATTGAAACCTTGGAAGGTGAACGCACGCTGAACACTGCCAATGCCGATGTCTCCAGCATGGAACTTACGCTGATAGAGCAGCTGCTTTCTGTTTTGACCAACCCCAATATTGTTTTCATTCTGTTGACGATTGGTGTTCAGGCCACTTTGATTGAACTCTCCAACCCAGGGGGCTGGGTGGCAGGTTTCATCGGCGTTGTCTGTCTGGCACTGGCAACCTATGGGTTAGGCGTTCTGCCTGTCAACTGGTTCGGAATGATATTCTTGGCGACCGCCTTTGTGCTTTTTGTTTTGGACATAAAGGCGCCCACACATGGCGCCCTGACTGCGGCTGGGGTAGGTTCATTGATTGTTGGAGCCTTGGTATTGTTCAACTCACCGGCGACACCCCAATTTCAACGTGTATCGGTGCCCTTGGTGGTCGTCAGTTCATTGATTACGGGAGGAACATTCGCTGTTGCTCTGGCATTCGCGATTCGTGCCCAGAGGGTTCCTGTTCGCACTGGAGGCGAATCGATGGTTGGACGCGTGGGCATAGTCAAAGATGAGATTCCTGCCTTCGGATCTGGTTCTGTACAAGTTGGCGGCGAGCTTTGGAGCGCAGAATCCGCCCAGGGTACGCCGATCACCCCAGGCACCCGCGTGGAAATCCTGTCTGTTAGCGGAATCCGCCTCAAAGTTCAGGAAATCCAAAAATAAGCCAATTCTTAAGAAAGAATCCACAAAGAACACCAAGGACACAAAGGAATCATTCCCGATACCTTAGAGATTCTTGGTGCCCTTTGTGGATTCATATATTCCTCTAATTTGATCAAAGTGGATAGGAGGGGTAGAATTATGTTCGATTTGCAGTTTTCAAGGAGCATTCATGCCTGTAACCCCCACACGTGATCGCATAAAGACCGAAGATATCGATACCACTCCCAAGCGACGTCCGCCATGGATCAGGGTGCGTGCGCCGATGGGTGAAACCTACCAGGAAGTGCAGCATCTGATGCGGGCCAAGGAACTTCACACGGTTTGTGAAGAAGCCATGTGCCCCAATTTAGGTGAGTGCTGGGGCGCAGGTACGGCTACGTTTTTGATGCTGGGAGATGTGTGTACGCGCACGTGCGGTTTTTGCGATATCAAACATGGCAAACCATCGTTTTTAGATTGGAACGAACCGCAGCGCATTGCTCAGGCTGTTGCAAAAATGAAACTCAAACATGCGGTGATCACTAGCGTCAACCGCGATGATCGCCGTGACGGCGGCGCGCCGATCTTTGCTATGGTCATTCGCCGTATTCGCGAATTGCATCCCGGTTGCTCCGTCGAGGTGCTGATCCCGGATTTCAAGGGCAGCATCGAAGCTCTGCGCATAGTCATGGAAGCGCGTCCGGAAATTCTCAATCACAATGTCGAGACTGTGCCTCGCCTGTTCAAAGGTGTGCAGCCCCAGGATAACTACGCCTGGGCAGCGGCAACCTTGACCAATGCAAAAAAGCTAGACCCCGAAGTTCTGACCAAATCTGGCATTATGGTTGGCTTAGGAGAGTCGATGGATGAAGTCAAAGCCACAATGCGCGATCAGCGCAGTTGGGGTGTGGATATTCTCACCATTGGCCAGTATCTGCAGCCCAGCCGCAAACACTTGCCAATTGAGCGTTATTACACTCCCGATGAGTTTGAAGAACTGAAAGAATTTGGCTTGGAGATTGGTTTCAACTGGGTGGAGAGTGCTCCACTGGTGCGGTCATCGTATCGAGCAGTGGATCAAGTAAGGGAATTGAGTATTGTTCACCGCAAGTTGTATGGTGATGACAAATCATAAGTTTAGACTCTAGCAATTAGTGAGTTCAAAGGAGCACTAAGAGCGATATAATCTTAGTGCTCCTTTATGTGCCTGGTGGAAAGCAGAGAAAAGCATGGAAGAAAACGTATCCTTTTACCCATTATTGATTGTTGTAACATTAGCACTTGTAGTCCCCATTACGCTTTCGCGATTTAGGCGTTTGCGATTACCCATTGTTGTCGGGGAGATCATTGCTGGGATCATTATTGGCCGCAGCGGCCTGGGCTGGGTGCAGCAGCACGACCCCATATTAGATCTTCTGGCCGAATTAGGTTTCGTATTCCTGATGTTTCTCTCCGGCATGGAGATCGATTTTTCAAGTATTGGGTCCGTATCATCGGGCCGCGCGCAATCAGGTAAACAGCCTTGGGGTCCCTTGCCCCTTGGCGGACTGAGTTTCCTGCTAACGCTAACTTTATCTTCTATGGTTGGATTTATGCTGGTGAGTATGGAGTTGGTTTCAAATCCATGGATGATTGCACTGATCCTGTCGACGACTTCTCTGGGGGTTGTTGTTCCAGTTCTCAAAGAGCGCGGCCTGAGCAGCGGCCGTTATGGTCAAACACTGCTCATCGCAGCCTTGATTGCTGATTTCGCCACCATGCTGCTGATCACTGTAGTTGTGGCAGCGCTTTCTCATGGACTGACTCTGGATATTTTGCTGATTGGCGTGCTCTTTGTGGCCTTTTTCTTGATGTACCAGTTTGGGATGTTGTTCTTCAACCGCATTCCGGGTGTTCGCCGCTTGATAGATGAACTCAGCACGGCTACGGCTCAAATCAAAATCCGGATTGCCTTTACGATTATGCTGATCTTTGTCGCTTTAGCAGAAATGCTGGGAACAGAAATCATATTGGGAGCCTTTCTTGCCGGCGCGATTGTGTCCTTATTGAGCACAAATGAAGATACCGAAACCATGCATCAATTAGAATCTTTCGGTTTTGGTTTCTTCATCCCGATTTTCTTTATCATGGTGGGAGTGGATTTTAATTTTGATGCCCTGGTTTCTTCATCGCAGGCGCTGCTTTTGCTACCAATTTTGTTGATCGCGGCTATCTTGGTCAAGGTTTTGCCATCCTTGGTTTTCCGCTTGAATTTTAGCTGGCGCGATACTCTCAGCGCGGGAGCACTGCTCTCAGCACGTTTATCCTTGATCATAGCGGCTTCGGCCATCGGTCTACGGTTGGGTGTGATTACGGAACCAGTTAACGCGGCTATTATTCTAGTTGCGATAATTACGGTGACGGTGGCTCCGTTGATCTTTGTGCGTACTGCTCCCGAGGCTGAACGCGAGGAAAATCGCCCTATCATTGTAGTGGGTGCTGGGATATTGGCGTTACAAGTTGCCGAACAGATCCGCGGACATAATGATAGAGTTGTGCTTATCGATACAAAATCAGATCGCATCAAACGTGCTCGCAATCGCGGGTTTGAAGCCATCGTTGCACGCGTCGATCGTTATGATCCCGAAGCAGAACCTTATTTAAATTTAGCAAACCGTTTGGTGTGTTTGTACAGCAACGTAGAGAAAAATTATCGGGCGTGTGATTATGTGCGCTCGACATATGGCATAGACCATGTCGTCTCTCGCGTCACTGCCCCCGGGGAAATCCAGCGCTTTGAGAAGATTGGCGTCACTCCCATGAATGCGGCTACAGACCAGGCAATGTTGCTATCATTGCTCACGCGCAATCCAACGATCTATGAATTGCTCACTCGTACGGATGATGATAAGGAAGTTTGTGAAGTTACTGTACGAAACTCTAAATTGCTCCATCGACCTTTGCGAGATCTGGATCTACCAGAAGATTTGATGATCTTGGCGGTGCGCAAAGAAGAACAGCTGATTGTTCCCAATGGAGAAACCCGTTTAGAGAGCGGTGATCAACTTACGCTGATCGGCCCATACACTTGTGTGGAAAAATCTCGTTTGATGCTTGGGGTTTGGTCGGGGGATTAGGCAAAAAACTCATTCAATCAGGCCTATTCCATAGACGATGAATTTGGAGTCCCTGTTCAGAGTCTTCTTTGAGCATGTAGATATCTGGCATTGAAAGGGATTTCCAGAAATCGAAGTTGATGATGGGGTCTAAGAGCTGCATGGTTAACGCCATAAGATTTCCATGTGTGGCAATAACAATGTGTTCATTTTGATATTGATGTTGAATATTCGATATAAAGTGCTCGCCTCGGATTTGTGCAGCTGCATTTGACTCCCCACCTGGGTGCGAATATCCAAAATCTCTCCAGGTAGCTTCCACAGCATCGAAGAAATTGTCAATCTCACCTTCACACAGTTTGCGTTCTCTTAAATTTGGATCATATTCTATCGGAATGTTTAGACGTTCTGATAAAGGGAGTACAGTTTGAGAGGCGCGTCTGAAAGGACTCGAATAGATCAAAGTGATAGGAAATGAAGCAAGGACTTCTGCCACTTTTTGCGCGTCTTTCTGGCCCTTGGTGGAGAGGGGGCGTTCCTCGCCAGGAGTCCAATCAGCATGAGCGTGTCTAACAAAATAGTACGTGTTCATGGTTATAGCATACTGAAGAACGTTTCACACGGCAAGGGGACACCAAAATTAAGAGTAAAATAGTTGACAGGAGTGTACCCACATGAATAGTAGGCAACGTTTTCTTGAAACAATGCGCAGAGGAAATCCTGATCGCGTACCCCTTTTTGGAGAAGGTATTCGTTCGGGCGTGTTCAAAGAATGGAAGCAATCAGGCATCAAAAATGAAAAAGATTTGGCTAAAACATTCGCTTACGATCGGCGTGAGGAGATCTATTTAGACCTAGATCCGCACCCTTCACTGGCGAAATGGCCTACCAATATGGCTGAATTGGATACCCTTCGTGCTAGCCTCGATCCAGATGATCCGGTACGCTTGCCCAATAATTGGAGCAAGCGCGTCAAGGGATTGAAGAAGCGGGATTACCCTCTCATGCTGAGGGTTCACGAAGGGTTGTTTCTCACATTGGGCGTGATGGGTTGGAATCGCTTTGAGGAAGTGATGTATTTACTCACCGACGAGCCAGAATTTGTAATCGAGCTGATGAATCTGCATGGCGAATTTGCCGCCAAACTTACTGATCGCATTTTGCAAGATGTTACCGTTGATGCATTGGTATTTAGTGAGCCCATCGGTGGCAATGACGGATCTTTGGTTTCCCCAAAAATGCATAAAAAGTATGTGCTCAAGAGTCTAAAACCCTTGATGGCTGTCGCCGACAAGCACGGGATAGAGAACAGAATTTTGCGTACCTACGCCAATACGCGGGGTATTCTAACGGGCGCGGTTCACTATGGAATTAATTGTTTGTGGGCTTGCGAAGTTGAGCCTACGGCAATGGATTATTTGGATATTCGCAGTGAGTACGGTGAAGATCTTGGCTTAATGGCGGGCATTGACCTGGATACTTTGCTGGGGAATAAAGCTGAAATTAAACGAGAAGTAGAACGCGTTGTACCACCTCTGTTAGAGCAGGGAGGGTATGTTCCGCTTTTGGATGGACGCGTTAGAGAATATATCCCCTTTGAAAATTACCAGTACTACCGGGAGTTGTTGGAAAAATTCGTATAGATGGCGAATAGCACAAAGAAAAAAGGGATGCTCATGCGAACTGCTCTGGCCACCCCCAGTTTTTCAGGTTGG
>CAYQQX010000128.1:0-12992 GCA_964419495.1 uncultured Anaerolineales bacterium | reverse complement strand
TGTAACTGCGGTCCCGACGGGATTCGAACCCGCGATCTCCGGCTTGACAGGCCGGCATGTTAACCGCTACACTACGGGACCGAGCGACCGATATATTATCATACGCACCTGAGAGCGTCAAGCACCTTTCTCGAGAATCGAGAATGTTGAGGGGTATTGATTGTGTTCATCAGCTCCAAACTCTTCCCTTGAAATATCGTTCCATTCGCTAACATCAAATTTCGGAAAGTGTACATCAGCCTTGATTTTAGCATGGACACGAGTGAGATAAACTCGGTCTACAAATGGCATTGCGAGCTGATAAATCTCAGCCCCCCCACCGATAAACAATTCGTCTTCAGCTCTTTTCTTTGCCAGTGCAATCGCCGCTTCCAAAGAATCGACAATATCAACACCTGCGTAAATGAAGTTTCTCGATCGTGACATGACAATCATTCTGCGATCAGCAAGAATACGTCCAATACTTTCAAATGTTTTTCGGCCCACAACTAGGTGATGCCCCATAGTGAGTTGTTTGAAACGCTTTAGATCCGTTGACAGTCGCCAGGGCAGTTGATTTTCAAACCCAATTCCCCCCTTCTCATCCATTGCAACAATTATTGATATACGCATCAGACAGAAACTTTTGCTTTGATATGTGGATGTGCTTGATAATTTTTCAGTTCGAAATCAGCATAATCAAACCCAAAGATATCCTTGACTTCAGGGTTGATGACCATCTGGGCTAAGGGGTAAGGTGATCTTGTTAATTGAAGTTGGGCCTGCTCTAAATGATCGTTGTACAAATGCGCATCCCCAAAGGTGAGCACGAAATCCCCAGGTTGATAACCACTAATTTGTGCGATCATCATGGTCAATAGCGCATAAGAGGCAATATTGAATGGCACGCCTAAAAATACATCCGCAGAACGCTGATAGAGTTGACAAGATAACCTCCCTTCAGCGATAAAAAATTGGAAAAGCAAGTGACAGGGCGGCAGCGCCATTTTTTCGATTTCACCCACGTTCCAGGCACTGACGATCAAACGTCTGGAAGCAGGATTGGCTTTGATATCACGAATCAACGCTGAGATTTGATCCACAACTCGTCCATCTGCGGCAGCCCAGGATCGCCATTGGGCACCATAAACTGGTCCGAGGTCGCCGTTCACGTCAGCCCATTCATTCCAAATTCGAACTCCGTGCTGTTGAAGATAATCGATATTCGTATCCCCCTGCAAAAACCAAAGCAATTCATAGATAATCGACTTGGTATGCAATTTTTTAGTTGTTAGTAAGGGGAAACCTTTACTGAGATCAAAGCGCATCTGATAACCAAAAATTGCACGTGTACCTGTTCCAGTACGGTCAGATTTTTCAACCCCCTGATTGAGGATTTTGCTCATCAAATCTAAGTATTGCTGCATGGATAAACTCCTGTACCAATAAATCTAGCGAACCCGTCTTTTCCATTCCTCCTTTAAGTCCAGCTTCCGAGGGCTCTCACCCCCAGTAAGCGCCATAAAATCGGTCATCAGGCGGTTGAACTTGTTGGGCATATCCAACATGGGAAAGTGTCCGGCATTTTCAAAACGCAAGAAGTGAAAATGTGCCGGGAGTTTGGTAGATTGGTCATCGCCAACAATGCTTATGGCCTGGTCATTCTGACCATGAATTAACAAACAAGGCAATGACAGTCGCGAAGGTAATTCGTCGATATTCGCTTTATCGAGATGACGGAGCGAGTGATAAATTGCATCCTGGTCTGCTTTTGGTGCTTCTATGCGAGCGGCTTCAGAATCAGGCGTCGAGCCCAACAACCAATCGGCAAGTTCCTGTGGCGAATTCTGAAACATGCGCGGATTAATCTGATTTAAATCGAGGGGCATTGCAACAGCCATAACCCGATCTACATATTGTGGGTTCTCCTCACTAAACAGCAAGGCTACTATGGCCCCCAAACCATGCCCCACCAGCGCGACCTTTCCGATCCCCATTTTATTTAAAAAGTTTTTGAGTAAATCTAGTTGCTGGGAGAGCAAATAGCGGCTCGTATTTTTTGCCGAATCGCCAAATCCCCACATATCGATTGC
This sequence comes from uncultured Anaerolineales bacterium, assembly GCA_964419495.1. Taxonomy (GTDB): domain Bacteria; phylum Chloroflexota; class Anaerolineae; order Anaerolineales; family UBA11858; genus NIOZ-UU35. Next base: position 10,920 of record CAYQQX010000128.1, on the reverse strand, counting down.
ATAAGCGCGAAAACTGACCGAGGCAGCCTGCATAGATGGAATCCAATAACGCCAGGATCCAACCCATCCATGCAAGAAAACTATCGGACGGCCACGGCCAAGTACTTCGTAATGGACGATATCATCGTCAAGGATGATCGCACTCATTGCACCAACTTATTCTTACGCACTAGCCTGCTTCAATAATTCTTTCACTTTGCTGGTCAACTGGTCTGGCGCAAAGGGTTTGATAATGTAATCGACAGCACCAACTTCAAAGCCTTCTTTCACTTCAGATTCTTGTCCTTTAGCAGACAGGAATGCAACGGGAATTTGTACTAACCTTTCATCAGCTTTTATTTGTTTGCAGGCTTCATAGCCTGTCATACGAGGCATGCGGACATCCATCAGGATCAATTCCGGCAACTCATTTTGTTCGGCCATTTCCTGTGCTTTTTCAACAGCTTCAGCGCCATTACTTGTGGCAATAATTTCATGTCCAGCAAAACGCAATGTAAATGTGATCAAATTTCTAATATCCAGTTCATCTTCTGCTATTAATATTTTTGCCATATTTTCCTCTACTCTTCTTTGAATATTGGCAGGGTGAAGGAAAAGGTACTCCCTTTTCCCGGGATTCCTTCACTCGTTAGCCAAATCCGGCCGCCATGAAGATCAATAAGCTGCTGAACGATGGCAAGACCCAACCCAGTTCCAGCAGTAGCTAAAACCAGAGGGTCTTCTCCACGATAAAATCGTTCGAATACTCTTTCTTGTTCTTCTGAAGTAATTCCTATTCCATCATCAGTAACATCCACCTGGATTTCTTCATTCTTCTCAAATGCCTGAATTTCGACTTTTCCATTGGCAGGTGTATAGTGATATGCATTACGAACTAGATTAGATATTATCTGCCGAACACGATCTTTATCTCCACGAACACGCGGCAAATTCGTTGGAATATTAGACACAATTGAAATCGGCTTCTGCGCAGTTTCCGCCTGATCTAACTGATCGATAACTACAGCATCAGTCAAATCTTGCAAGCGCAAAGGCTGCATCGCAAGCTCATATTTACCTGCATCAATTCTTGAAACATCCAACAAATCATTAACCAATATATTCAATCGTACGGTATTTGTCTGAACAACATCTAAGAATTGATTTTGCTGCTCAGTTAACTCCCCTGCCGCACCCATAAGAAGCACTTCGACATATCCTTTTATGGAGGTCATTGGAGTGCGCAACTCATGGCTGACAGTTGCCACAAATTCCGATTTGAGTCGATCAACTTCTACTTGATGTGTAATATCGCGGAATATGGTAACAGTGCCCAGAAATTCATCTTTCATTAGAACTGGTGCCAGGTGAATTGCAACATATCGCCCATCATCTAACACTATGCGCTCAGCAAATGTTCCAACATCACCAGGAATTGCTGGAGTAGATGACCATTCCGCAATTGTATCTAGCCAGGTTTGAGCCGCACCGCTGAAAAGGCCACTGAAGTCCTCTAACGATTTCCCGACAACTTCTCCACGATCTAAGCCCAATATCTGCTGTGCTGATTCATTGAAGAGTGTGATACGACTCTCCGAATCGGTTACGAGAACACCATCAGCAACAGCTTCAAGAATTGATCTTGAGCGACTAGTTTCGATTTGTTGGGTACGCAGCATATTTCCTAGCCGTTCAGCTTGCTCACGAATTAAATTAAACAACTCGGCATTGTTAATTGAAACAGCTATTTGATTAGCAGCTGCCTGAACCATCTCCACTTGGTCAGGGCTGAAATGGGCTGCCTGGCGATGAAATAGCAACATGACACCCAGCAACTCAGCTCCAACCAGCAATGGCACACCAATGGCGCTGCGGTGATGAGATTCTCGCTGCTCTTCTTGAACCCAACGTTCATCAGCATTCAGATCCTCAACCAGAGTTTGTTCCCGCTGGGACACAATCCAGCCTGCCAAACCTTCTGCAGTGCTCAATTCCGTCGAGCGCCCACCTATTGGAGGAGGTTCCGTATATCCTAAAGATGCGCGGTAGTAGAAGGTTTCTTCGCCAGGATTTAATAACAAAATTGTGCTTTGCTCTGCTCGAGAAACCTCATTGAGCAATTTCAAGGTTCGGTTAAGAACATGATCTAAATCCAAACTCGCTGAAAGCTCCCGCATGATGAGAAGCAGGGCTTGTGCGCGCTGATGTTCCTCTTCAAGTTGCTGAGTTCGTTCCTCAACCCTCGCTTCTAATTCTTCAGTAAGCTGTCTGGTCTGTGTAAACAACGAGGCATTTTGCAAGGCGACAGATGCCTGATTGGAAAGGATCTTAGCCAACTCAATCTCGTTCGCTGAGAAGCGGTGCGGCTGGTCAGATTGCGCGAATATGAAACCATGTACATCGGAGCCCGTCACCAAAGGCAGCACTAACAAAGCCATAGTATTGCGCTGTTTGAAGAAACCGCTCAAGGGTTTCAATTCATCTTCTTCGAACACATTAGCAGTACTAAATACGCCTAGTGATAATTTCAGACGTTCAAATATCGGCGCATCAGGAAAGATTTCGGGAAGTTCTTGGCTGTGCGCAGGTTGTTCAAAAAACAAACTCAACTCACCATCTTTAGGGAGCAATGTAGAAACCCGATGACAGGAAAGAGCGCTAGAAATTTGATTGCTGGTTAATTCCAAAAGGTGACCAACATCGAGTGTGCTGCTAATTTCATTTGAGAAGTGATTAATTTGTACTAACCGGTGAGAGCGGCGATCTAATTCTTGCGATCGATCAACCGTTTGGCGGTATAACTCAGCGTTCTCCATTGCAACAGCTGCCTGGTTAGCAAATGTGATCAAGATTTGACCATGCGCGTTATCATAGAAACCAATTTCCGTCTTTTCTAAAGCAATAACGCCTACGACTTCACCCTTGGTAATCATAGGTACTGCCATCCATGCTAATCTTTCAGCGGGTAATTCAGGGAAGCGATCATCTTGCCGAATATCTGAGATAGAGAGAGGTTGCTTGGTATCAATCATTTCAGCAAAAAGTCGGCTGTCATGGACGGTAGTTTTCAATCCTAAAAGGTCCTCACTATTCTCAAAGCCGCGCACTGAACGTATTGTTAATTCCTCACCTTCCCGGAACCAAAGTGTAGCTGTATCGTATGGAACAAGATCTTCCAAAGTCACTAACAATGACGCTACCAGGGTATTCAATTCAAGGTTCCTAGAAATATCAGCAGTTACTGTACTCAAAGCTCTTAATTGTTCAGCTCGTTGTTCCGCAGCTTCGTACAGTCGAATATTCTCTAATGTCAGGGCAACCTGACGAGAGAGTGAACCGATTAATGCCTGATCATCAATTGAAAAGGCATTAATATCTTGGAAATTATCGAGCACCAATACACCTGAAACAGTTTTCCCCGAATGGATGGGCACTACCATGCTTGAAACGGGCAACGCACCTTCCGTGGCTTCTCGATAAATCAGCAATCCATTTGAGTCAAGGTTGTAATGCTGTTGAAAATCAACTTCACCAAGTCGAACCGTTTTGCTTTCGTTAAAAACCTGCCCAATAACATTATTCTCAATTTCAAAGGCGATATTCAACATTGAATTATTATTTACATATCCAATAGCCACTTCAGGCTGAAGAACGCCTTTTTCTGGTTGATAGATCACCGCCATACATGCTTGGGCAAATTGCGCAACATCGAGCGCAGTTTCGGCCAACAATCGGATGACCATCTCAGATTCAAGCCCCCTCAACTGTCGGCTAAATTCAAGCAACAAATAGCCTTCACGAAGACGTTGCCCGGTTTCTGTTAGGAGGGTGAGGTTATTTAGTGTTGTTGCTGTTTGCGCAGCCAACAACCCGAACAGCCTTTCATCATCAGGTGAGAATTCAGCCAAATACGCAGAACTATTCAAAATAATAGCCGATGGAGCCCCGGCATGAGCCAGAATTGGAAGGGACAGGAAACCTTTAACGCCCAAAGCCTCCAATAATGGCGATGAACCCCATTTGGGATCATCTTCAACTTTGGCGACCAGATGAATTTGCCCATCGTTTAAACTACTTAATAAGGGATTGCTCTGCCCCAATAGAGCATCTAGGTTTGTTTTTCGAGGTATATCACCTAACGCGTGAAGAAGTTGAGGTCCACCCTCCCCTCGTTCGACAACAAGAGCACTGTCCAAATCTAAGAGCGAGATCAGCCCCTTCGCCAAAGCTTCAAGCACCATCAAACGATCAGGTTGTCGCGCCAAACTTTCTATCACTTCAAGAACCGCGTTCACGCGTTGTTCCGAATGTAAATGTGAAGCCTGTGATAACAGGGATACGGCAGCAGCATCCGTAGGATCAACCTGCAATCCAGTGTTTTTGGCCTGGAATTCTAGCTGATCAACCAAATTTTGGTGATCGATAACCAAACTAGCTTGGTGTGCAAAACCGGCCAAAAACTCTAATGCAATTCGATCGGGGTACTCGTCTTGCGGCAACGAGCTTACGGCAATCAGCCCCAAGGCTTCTACAGCAGATTTATAGATGGGAAGGAGAATAATTGCACTTCGGGCATCTTCTTCTTTCGCCTGAGATGAAATAACATTTTGCCATTCAGACAATGAAGAAATTTCTTCTGCCCGTATGAAATAGGAATTCGCAAGCAAATGCTCAGAATGGAGTTCGTTTTCTACATCATCCCAAATTACTGGAAGATCTCTCAGAGCAGCCAATTTTTCCGGCGAGACCCCCGCGGTAGCAACCCATTTCACGCTACCATCCTGTTCAACAATACTGACCAATACCTCTTCAAATTCAGTGGCCTCTCTAATTCCTGAAGCCACTTCTTGAAGTGTCTTTTCCAAAGGTTGATCTGAATAAGCATCCTCAGTCGCTTCTATGATTCCCGAAAGCGCTGTTAGGCGTTTGGATAAGGCACGATTATCTTTAATCTGTTCTTGATACCTTAGCACATTGCCAATCGCAACAGCAGCCTGTACAGCCAAAGCCTGGGCTATTTGAGAGGAGCTCTCATTGAAGCGGTTAGTCTGTTCTGAATGCAGGTGAATAATCCCAACCACATCACCCTGAAAAGCAATTGGAACCAGCAGAGCAGAATTGACTTTATCGTGAGCAGGTATCAGCGTTGACTCATCAAGATGCGATGGTGGCTTCGAAAAATCTCCTATAAGGATTGGGGTGTTCTTTTCAAAAACTATCCGCTCCAAAGCGTGCAAATCTCTGCTCGGTTCATCGCCAATGTGAAGCTTTAGTTTAGGGTCTCCTTCTCCATGTTCATGATTTTCGAAAAGCAGAATAGTGCCACAATCAGCTCGAGTGGTTTTTAAAGCTTCTTCATATACACGTTTTAACAAGCGCTTTAGATTGAGTGAAGAATGCAGTTCACGCCCTACCCTTGTAAGGGCAGTTAATTGCTCTACTCTATTTCGGAGATCTTCATCCGTTTGCGATGCCAAAGATGCCCGTTCGACTGCCACTGCAAGTTGCCCAGCAACAGTCATGATCAATTGAATATCGCTGCGATTAAAATGCTCGACTCGACTACTGGCGAGCATTATTTCTCCTAAACCGCGTCCGCGAAACACCATTGGCACATCAACTACGGAGAGAACTCCTAAAGTTTCTGTGAGAATTTGGTACAGTGGTAAAACCCGACGATGCTCAACAATGTTGTCTGATATAAAGGGTTCTTGACTATTTGCGACAATAAATTTGGAGTATCCCTCATCTATAGGAATTCGACCCAACTGAACAATTAATTCTTCAGGCACGCCATATACTGATTCTGGATGAACTTGTAATTCACCAACACTCTCCTCTAAGAAAAATACTGCGGCAGAATCTGCTTTCAACAAACGTGCCAATTCAATGATGGAATATTTAAGGATTTCATCAAGCGCTGCTTCAGAACCAGACAAACTGGCAATACGTCTAAGTGCTTCAGCGCGTAATGCTCTTTGGATCGATTGCTGCACAAGATCTGCATTCTCAATAATAGGAGCTGCCTGACCAGCAATAATTGATAATAAGCGAACATCATCTTGGGTAAAGGCGGTGTCGTCATTTTTGTTGGCAGCTTGCAGGTACCCTAAGGATCGCCCACCGATTTTCAATGGTATTAATACGGCATGCTTAATCCCGGCAGCCCTGGAAGGGTGATCCAGCCCTAAATCAATCATTTGCGGATCATTGCCAGCGTCTGATATGATAAGGTTTTTCTGAGCTCGCCAAATCTTATCTGCAGGGGATTCAGGTACAATCTCAACCTGGTATAGCTCCACAAATTGAGCTGGAATCCCAACAAATGGGTTTTGGGCAACCAGCCTGCGGTGGGCATCATCAAAAATTAAGAAACCAGTAATTTGAACATCCAGGAGTGGGGAAATTCCTTGCGCAAGCCTGGCATATAATTCTCCCGAATCTCTAACAGAGCTAACAGCTTGTGTTAAATTAGCGAGGCTTGAGAGTTCAAGAGCCCGGCGTTTTTCTTCCCTATAAAGCAATGCATTATGCAGCGCGATGGCCGCCTGACCGGAAAGCAATCGCAGAATATCAACATCACTGTTGTTGAACGAATCTTTGTCAAGAGATGTCAAATCAAGTGTGCCAATCAACTCACCACCGATAATGAGTGGGTATCCGACATATGAATGAAAAGGATATTTTTGCCGGTCAATGATTGGTCTGATGTCACGATACGTGTCAACATCCTCAACTAAGACTGGCTTGCGCGTCTCAGCCACATATCCAGAATATCCCTCACCCAAGGGATATCGCTCCTCAGTAATTTCAATCTTGCGATCTGAACCTGAACCGCCCACAAATCGATAAGGGATCAGATGATCTTCTTCTGGATCCCATATAGTAATCTCTGAAAAATCACTAGGAATCAGTTTTTCTACACTAGTGAAAATTGAATGCAATGTTTCTTCGAGCTCCAAATTAGCTGCCATAGATTGACCAACAGCCGTCAATATTTCAACAGCATAGTTCGATGGATCACCATCTTCTGGCAAAAGCACAGATTGCTTCTCGGGACGGAATGACAATAAAACAGCATTATCCTTTCCATTGGGTGTCAGATAAGAAATAGCTTCCATCATTTGACCATCAATGGAAAAATGTCCCTGCCCCTCGGCTGCGCACAAGCTTAAAAACACATTCCCGGGACGTGCACGTCGGGCAAGACGCTCCAAGTTCGGGTCTTCGTTCCAAACGTTGAATCGGTTCCGAGCTTCTTGATTAATGAAAGAGATCCGTCCCCCAGGCCGAACTACTAAAACAGCGTAATCATGCTGTGGAAGATCAGGCTCAATTACCAGCTGCGACGATCTCATCGAATTGGAGATATTCCTAGGTATCAGACGCGACAAAACATAGGTTAGCAAGAAAAACACCAACCCAACAAGAAACAATGTTACGCCTAAAGGAATGGCACCCAAGTCAAACATGATTACTCAGAAATTCTCATTATTAACATCATGAGGAAAATTCAAGGGAACTTATATATCGGAACGACGCGCCTCAGCAGCCATTTCAGTAATTTCTCTAATATCTGCAAACTGATGATCTGAAGATGTAACGACCCCGACTCCAGCATTCATAAAAGGAACATTTGTTTGCTCACCAGCCTCACTAGTGGCAACAATATAGCCTTGCTCTCGATCCATAAAGTTATAGTGTGTGAGAATTTCTTCTCCAAAGCGTGTCTTTACTGAATCTCGGATGCTACCCACATTGCTCTCAGTTGTAATGACAATGAAATTATCGCCCCCCGCATGGCCGATAAAATCTTCATCTGAACCGTGTTCATCAACAATTTCAGTAAGCAGCATCGCCGCAAACCTCAGAACATCATCAGCGGCAACAAAACCATATTCTTCCTTGAAGGGCTGAAAATGATTTACACGGATATCTATCAATGCCCATTCTTCGCTGCGAATTATGCGGCGAAGATGATCCTCGATCAATCGTCCAGAAGGCAAACCGGAACGGGGATCGGTGAGGCTTTCGCGCTCGGCGCGAGCGATGGCATTTTGCACTCTGAGCTTTAATTCTTCGATATCAAAAGGCTTGGTAATATAATCATCTGCGCCTAACTCCAACCCTTGTAAACGATCACTGCGCTCATCCTTTTGTGTTAGGAATATTACAGGGATGTGGCTTGTGCGCGTATTGGTCCGCAACTGCCGGCAGACTTCATAACCATCAATGTCTGGAAGCATAATATCCAAGACAATTAGATGGGGCAGATTCTGCCGAGTCTTTTCTAGCGCGACCGATCCACGAGGCGCGATATCCACCTCATAGTCCTGGCCAGCAAAATAGATGCGGAGCATATTAGAGATGTCGAAATCATCTTCGACGATCAATAGGCGATGTTTGCTCATACGATCCTCCCGATACCTAAAGGAAAAAGTATAAATCTCATAATGACGAATTCTCTTCCAGAAAACTTATTTAGCTTGATATGCATATTTTCGTATTTCTTTGATTTGTGCATTCGTAACAGGTTTTTCAAATGAACGATAACCATTCAAACGAAACCCATGTTTAGAGGCTATCTCTGCGATTTCGATTACTCGACGACGTTCTATTTCCTTACCAATCGTATAATCTTCAAAACGACCTTCTAACGTAAGAGCCATTGTTTCCGCCATACAGGCATAAGCTTTACCAGGTGGAAAACCATAATCAAAATTGAACTTCACATCACCAGGAACATCCACAACACCACCATCAATAACCAAGACATCCTTGCGGGTTTCAGCAACTTTTGCAGATACATCCCTGGGGCGTGCAACATCACACACAACACTTCCGGGGCGAAGATGCTCTGCCTGAATGATTGAGTAAGCATCGCTCGAAACTGTCAAGACAAGTTGAGCCTGTTTCACATCCGATATTTCGGTGCTGACAACGAGTTCAACTTGTGTCTGATTAGCAATACGTCTTTTGAGGTGCTCTAATTTATCGGTTGATTTGCCAATCAGGTAGAGCTTAGCCACCTCATTCGACAATAATTCCGAGCAAACCTTCCCAATCGCGCCAGAAGCGCCAACTACAGCCGCTGTAGCTCGCCGAACTTGTATATCAAGTAAATTTGCTGCATCCAATACAGCCTGTACCGCAACCGAGACTGTATATGCATCGCCTGTGGTCACAGGTACATCCAATGATGAAGCAATACTGATTCCGCCATCACCAATAACGGATGTAAATGCTCCCAAGCCTAAGATTTTCGCGCCTAAACGCTCCGCTAATCGACCTGTTTGGATGACCTTATGATAGGCTATCTATTCAGGTAATTCTAACATACGCGCAGCTGTCAAGGGGCAGGCAATCAGCCAACCGCTAATTTGTTTGCCAGTTGTAAGGGAGGTAATCCCCTGTATTTCTGATAGGTAAATTGGTGGGAAAAAGGTACTCAGGAAATTAATTTGTCTAGTACTAAGCACTCTCCCTAAAAAAGGGAATTTACGACTGACATCTCTTTTGGGGTCAATCGGATGGATAATGAAAGCAAAGGTATCCACGGATTACCAGGATTCATGTTCCTTTTCCCCAGGGCGAGGATAAAGGCGTTTGTGTAACTCAGCAAAACCAAAACGATGATGATCGCTATCTTCGTAGCGCAAATCTTTGGAAATAATGCGACGATCAGGAGATGCAACCAACACAACGTCCGATTCGACTGTCCTAGCAGGAAAGAAGATCATTCCAGAACCCAGACGGCAGTTATGGCCTACGCATCCACCCAGAACCGGCCGATTGGCATCTGTCAAATTTCCATCAGAATCTACAGCCTTCAGAGGTGTGGGGATCACGTTGAAATCGGTAAAAGTGGAGCCTGCCCCAATAAACGTATTTCGTCCGATGACGCACATTTGCAAACACGTATTCTGGGCTACCATGCTGTTGTCCATGAAAGTTGTCATGAACATGGAGGCGCGGAATGGCAAGAAACCCCCATCCCCTACAACTGATAACATGAGTTGACATCCCTGAGAAACATTGACATTATCCCCAATGATGCAGTTTTCAATGACTGCACCAGCGCCAATGGTTACATTATCGCCGATCGAAGTAGGTCCGTGAATAATGGCAGTAGGATCAATGACACAATTTCGCCCAATTTTGACCACAGATGAAGATTCAAGGACTTGCGCTCCTTCGTACATTGCAGTTGCGAGGATCTTCAACTTGAAGAATGGGCTTTGATCCAGGCGGTGTTCAAAACGAGCTCCACGGGCAAACAAGCCGAAAACAACGTCTGCAATGAAAATGTGTGTCCAGGTATCTATTGCTAAGATACTTCGCAGGGGCACCTGAAAAGTCAGATCACCAGACTCGCTTGCCATATACGTGGGAACGTGATAATAGCCAACTTCTGTTGGTAGCATATCGATGACTAACGGTTGAACATCTTCAGCAAATCCGTTGGGGTAATACCACATATCCACTAAGTAAATATCCTCATATTTCTGATACGAATGAGATAAGGGCAAAGCATGCTCGCGAAAGGCTAAATCATTTGCAGAAAGGGCAGCTCTTGAAGGACTTGCTCGTTTTTGAGCTTCACCTAAGAATGCTTCGATAAACGCTGCGTCAAAATACAGATTTTCGCGGTAAACAATGGCTGGCTCTTTAAAATTTGGCAAAGATTCTCCAGGGAGAAGTTCACGTTCTCGCTTGGAATAGGGTGCAAGGACATCACGGTGAATTAGCCATAGAGGCTTATTCTGAATGCGTAAGTCTCGAGCAGGCTCGTTAAAGGGATGAATATTATTAGGGGCTGGGAGAATAATTTTCTGCATTTACCATTAACTCAGCGGTTGTTTATATATCTCTATTGTACATGACGAATCCCCCATTGCTATACAATCTGTTTCTTCAATCCGAAAAATCTTTCCCCCACTA
>CAYQQX010000127.1:0-13039 GCA_964419495.1 uncultured Anaerolineales bacterium | reverse complement strand
TCATAACAGCTATTCATGCGACTTCGTGTCGCACACACTGCAACTTATCGGTAGTAAGCTCAGCGGAACGCCATCTAAACCGATTACAAGAGTTTTCATGGTGGGTGAATAAGTGAGTGGTCGAGTAGTCAAATTTGTAAAATTTCGTCTGGGTCGAGGGACGTGACTGTGGCGAGAGAAATAACTTGACCATTAGCGCTATCAGGGCAATCAGCAATCGTCGTTGTACCCTGGGCTCCAAAAAAGCCTTCGCATAACATAACTCGTTTCTCCCGCGACTCGTACCGACTGCAGGGCGAATATCCTCATCAGCAGAAGGGTCAGTAAGAAAAATAATGAGAGTAAATGGGTGTACTTATAAAAGATCGTTCCCTATTATAGATAGGCAAGCCAGATCAATATAACAGCGATGCAACAACAATGTGGCTTCTTCATGTGGGATTCGATGTACCGATAAATACATCCCGCTCAATGATTCGATGATTATACACTAAAATGCTATTTTTGATTGTAATACAACATAATTATGACAATGTTTGTCATAAAAGTTGCATAATTTCCCCGTTTCCTTCTCTTTCGGACTGCTATCTTCTTTAGGGTTACATCGTAAGGTTCAATAAATTATGTGGGACGTGCTAACCCATAGTTGGCTGAAATGAAAAATCCTTCATCACTCTTCATTTCAGATGCTAAAAACAATTGTGTCGCCTTTCCTGGTGCAGTTCTGGTGCAGACGGGGTAAAAAGTGCGGTAAGTTCGAATCTTACCCGAGGAGCTATTTACCGAAAAAAGCTGTCACACATTTCGATGTTGACGGCTTTTATTTTTGGATATCCTCTGAAAAACGGTAGCTGAGTAGTTCACTCCGTCGCTGGTGCAATGGAGTGGATCGAGACCGCGGGGGCGGCGCGCCTGCTCTCTATCTTATTCGAATACTCCCTAGCCCTAAACCTATTACAGGGGGAGTATAATTCACCATGTAGGCACGCTTTTTGATGAGTTTTTGTATGAATTTTTCACCCGCTAATTCAAAACAAAGGACCGCTTAGCGTGTATGTTTCCCAGAACAACAATCGCTCATTTTATATTTACCTATTCGCTTATTTTGCGTTGACATTGATAGGCGCGCTGGGTGGATTGATTTGCTTGCTGCTCATCCCCTCTGACCCCAAGAACAAACTTCTGTTTGGGTATTCCGCATCGCGGTTGGTATTGATCGTTTTCTTTCTCGTGGCCATTGTTAGTGCGGTGACTTTCGGCTTAAAATCCTGGCGAAATGTACGTTGGGTGAAAATGATCGATGTGCTGTTCTTCACCAATCCCAATACAACCAATATTAGTTTAGGGTGTTCAGGAGCGCTATTCCTAATTTGCGGTTTTCTAACTTTGATACCGTTATTTCGTTTTGGACAGTTTGCTGCCTACGCCGAACGTTTGCGACCGATTGCTCTTTTTGCAGTCCAAATTAGTTTTCAGACTCTCATCCTGATCTTGCTAAGAACTGGACGCTTGAATTGGGAATTACTTGCCCAAGAAATGCGCACCCACCGCTTGACGCTTTGGACTGCCGCGATCTGCATGGCTATCTTTGTGTGTCTTTGGGTTGTAATCTCGTTTACGGGCATTGGGATACACCCTACCCCCAGTACTAATTGGTATGAAACCGGCGTCCCTATTCTGGCAATTCAAGTTGCATTTGCCGCATTAATTGCCTTCGCCATCAGCGGCCTGATTATCTGGCTTTCCGGCAAAAAGGAAAATCGCGGGGCAGACATCCTTCTCAGCATATCAATCTGGGCGCTGACTGCCTTCCTCTGGACCCAGGCCCCTATGGCTCCAAACTTCTTTGCCCCTGGTCCATATGCGCCCGATTATGCTTACTTACCCTACTCGGATGCCGCCAGTTTCGACATGAGCGCCCAATATGCCCTGGCCGGTAATGGGATTGCCAATGGAAATGTATTCAAAGGCCACAACGCTTACCATGGATTTTTGGCCTTCTTGCATTTATTGGCAGGTCAGGACAACTCGCTGCTGGTGATGCTGCAAGTCATCATTTTTGCAGTCCTTCCGGTGATTGTATATTTTATTGGCAATGGGATGCAAGGCCGTTTTTGTGGTCTTTTCCTGGCTGGCCTTACCATTTTCCAGGAACTCAATGCGATCGCCTCCGGCAGCCGGCTGAACCTGTCGCATTCTAAATTGCTGTTGACCGAATTCCCATCAAAAATTGGCCTGGCCTTATTGATCTTGCTGCTTTTCCTCTGGCTGCGCAAGCCTGGGGATAATTTCGCTTACGCATTTCCACTAGGCGGTGTGCTTGGGATTTTAATCATGCTGCGTTACAACATGCTATTGATGCCTTTCTGTGTGATTGCAGGTTTTGCGCTTGTTTTCGGCAAAGGTTGGCGGAATTGGCTGAAAGCCTCAGTGATCATGATCTTTGCTCTTGGTATCACCCTCTCCCCATGGATGTGGCGCAGTTGGAAAATATCTGGCAGCCCGTTTTTCTTCGCCCCGAAATTGGTGCATCGTCTCAAACTGGAATTCGAGAGTCCGCTTGAGCCGCCGCTACCCGACGATAATCTTCCCGACACTGAATTCGATGGTGGTTTGGGTGCCCAGGGCCAGAAGTCTGAGAGTGATGATTCTAATTTTGTGAATTTTTCCCCATCTCAAACGATGGAATCTGGAGTTGCTTTACCTTTCGAGCAAGGTTTGCCGGCTGAAATGGCGACCAATGAAGATGGGAAAGTTTATCTCATCGGCAGTAACTTCGTTCACAACCTTATTACCAACTTCCTCATCTTGCCCACTCGACTCCCCTTCGACTTTCTGCCTGACTCCATCGTTGATGGTTCCATCTATGAAAGCGTGCCCTTTTGGAAAAATCTCTACACGGGTTGGCTTAAAGCCTTGCCCCCGGTTGATCTGGTTGGCATAGGCATTAACCTGCTGCTCTTGTCGATTGGTATCGGGGCGTCATATCGCAAATGGCAATTGGCTGGATTGATCCCTTTGGGCGTATTCTTGGCATATCACCTTTCGACTGCCGTAGTGCGCGATTCGGGCGGACGTTACATCGTCCCCGTGGACTGGATTGTGCTGCTATATTTCACGTTTGGTTTGTTGCAAATCATGCTTTGGAATCTGGCATGGTTGGGTGTATCTGTCACTCCGTCTCAATCTGTGAAATCTGTGTCCCTAAAATTGTCCATCCGTGCTGCCCTGCTCATGACTTTGCCTTTCTTTATCTATACACTCTGCATGACTGTGTTGGATCAGAGCATGCCACAACGGTACACTCACCTTTCGAAGGCCGAAGTCCTGGTGCGCTTGGATCAGTCCCGGGCGCTGGATGAGACTCCATTCGCTGCAGCCCACCTGACCCGATTCTTGAATCATCCCGAATCCAGAGCAGTATATGGTAGGAATCTGTATCCGCGCTTTTTCTGGCGGAATCGGGGCCTGCACCAGGGCATTTACTTGGATCAACCATACCCACGGTTGGCCTTCACCATGCTTTCCGCCTCAGGCCCTGAATATGCCCTCCTGCCGCTGACAGAGCCCCCTGCGACCTTCCCTCATGGCGCGGATGTGATCGTCATTGGCTGCCGGCGCGGCTTATGGTACATAGACGCCTTGTTAGTCGCTATCTTTGGGAATCCAGACCAGCCAACCATCTACACTCGAAACCCTGCCTCTCCGTCTCCCCTCACATGCCCGTTGGGGGAATAGATTGCCGTTGGTGACCAACCGTTTGCTAGGTAGTGTTGACATTTAAAGAATTTGAAGGAGTGCAAACCCAATTGTGTGCGCCTTATTTCAGGAGAGAAATCCCCAAATGTCAAACGGCCTAGCCTTCATTTCTGCCATGTTTTCGTGTTGAACGCCACTCAGGAATAGAATATAATTGTATCGTCGTGGAGTTATAATAAGAGATCAGCACCTCGACAATTTGATTTCGCAAACCATCGATCGCTTTTGCCCGTCTTTAGGAGGATGGTCCCCCGTGATCAAACCTAAACAATCCCAAACAGTACACATTGAAATCTTGGGTGATGAGCTGTCGGTTTACGACTGGCAGCACCTGCAGATGCACTCGCTGAACCCCACTGCCGCCAGGGTCTTCGAGATGTGCGATGGCCAGACCAGCCCTGAACAGATAGCCACCCGCCTGGACACGCCCCACGCCGAGATCGTGGTCTGGCAATCCCTGGACGAATTGGGTAAAGCCAACTTGCTGCAAGAACCGCTGGTGAGTCCAAGAGGTATGAGCCGCCGAGATTTTATCAAAGTTGGCTCAGCGGTAGCGCTGGCCTCCATTGTTTCCATCATCGTGCCCCGGCCAGCATTGGCACGTTCAGCAAAAAATAGGCGCACCGCTGACCTGGGCATAATACCTGCAGACAGTTACATTTACTATTTTCATTTTATTGAGGGTCCGATTACGGCCGATGATTTGGCCGACACTTCATACATCATCTACCGCTGGAACGGATCATCCGCACCCTTCACTGGTGTGTATTCCAGGTTGGCGAGTGGATTAAGTGTATATGGCAGTCCCTGGGCTGGCGGACGAGTTTTGATATTTAGAGCATCCCCTTATGAGGTTAGGGATTATAGAACCTGGCAGGAAAATCGCCCCTATAGGGGTATATCGTTCCAAAATACTACCGGCATTGATTGGGAGGCCGGCAGATTGGTCGTTTTGATGAAGTAAGTTCGGATATGTAAATGTGTTTTTTGTATATTTTTCAGCTAAGTGGACTCCGGAAAGTTCTTTAATTTCCTTTCATAGCCGCAGGCCCGCCTCTGGCGTGAATCCCGTCGCCGAAGGCGTGCTGAGCAAGGGGTGACACTTGCACCTGCGCTGCAAGTGCAGGAGACTCTTCGCTGGCCGTAGGCCTGCCGGTGGCACGCTCAGAGTGACATATTTTTTAGACACTTTCCGATAAATAATTTAGTGGAATTCTCGCCAAATCCATTCCCCAAGGCATATGACATGCTGTGACCGGTCGCCTGATGAAAGGATGAGAGCCAACGTGCCGAACCCCAAACAATCTCAAACCGTACACATTGAAAAATTGGCTGATGAGCTGTCGGTCTACGACTGGCAGCGCTTGCAGATGCACTCGCTGAACCCCACCGCTGCCAGGGTCTTCGAGATGTGCGACGGCCAGACCAGCCCCAAACAGATGGCCATCCGCCTGGACATGCCTCACGCCCAGGCCGTGGTCTGGCAATCCCTGGACGAATTGGGCAAAGCCAACCTGCTGCAAGAACCAGTGCTGAGGCCAAGAGGTATAAGCCGCCGAGATTTCGTCAAGCTTGGCTCAGCGGTAGCGCTGGCCTCCATCGTTTCCATCGTCGTGCCCCAGCCAGCTTCAGCGGGGACGCCCCTATGTTCTGGTGAATGGACTCTTAACCTGGGCACAATACTAGCAGGCAGCACGTATTACTATTTCCCATTCCCCCAAGGCCCTATTACCGCCGCCGACCTGTCCGGCATTACACAGATAACCTACTGCTGGAACGGAGAATCCGCAGCCGGGATAGGTGTACAGGCCAAATTAGCTAGTGGAAATAATCCTAACGGCTCTCCCTGGGCCAACGGTCCAGAATTATTGTTTACAAAATCACCTTATTTGGTTACGAATTCCATCACCTGGACGGGAAATCGCCCCTATCGGGGAATGACGTTCCTAAATAATATCTCCGGTAAAGATTGGGTGGCAGGAAAATTATTCGTTGCGTTGCGGTAAGCAAGAATATGTAATTGATTATTCGGGTGTTGTTTGCATTTTTTTATTTCTTGCTTATGTGTTTATGATTTCACCCTACGCCACATCAGCACTCCAAAGCACTACTCCCAAGGAAGATGACGAAATAAACCACCTTGGTTGGACAGACGGACGAAGGTACACTGCCTACGGCCTGCATTTTGGTCTGCGCTGCAATGACCCCACTGTGCTGGAACTGGCAGCCCCGTACCTGCCCCATGGTTGGCAGCCCACCCCCTTAAACTCCCCCAAATCAGATGGAATTGAAACGGATAATAACGAAGTAGACATCCTCTACTCCCTGTATTTCGCTACTTCATCAGCTGAAGATGAAGGGTCGCTCAATGATCCTGTCGAAGGAGCTCGCCCTGCGATCGAAGATCGTGTCGAAGGGTCCCACCTGCTCTACTGCGGCGCGAACCTGCTCATTCGCACCCAGGAATTACCTCGACTGCTTGCCACGCTTGAACAACACAGCCAACTGCTGACTGCCTTCCGCGCCAAAGATTATCTCTTTGTCCACGCCGGGGTGGTCGGTTGGCAGGGTCGCGCTATCCTGATCCCTGGCCGCAGCATGAGCGGCAAGAGCACCCTGGTGCGCGCCCTGCTCGATGCCGGGGCAACCTATTACTCCGACGAATTTGCTGTGCTGAATGGCGAAGGCCGCGTGCATCCCTACCCGCTGCCGATCTCCATTCGCCAGGGTGATAACATCGTGGGCACCAAAACCCCGCTTGAAGCCCTCGGCATCCAGCCGGGAGATAAGCCGCTGACCGTGGCGCTGGTCGTGGTGACAAAATATAAACGCTACGCCCGCTGGCAACCCGAAATCCTGACTCCCTCACAAGCCATGCTGGCTCTAATGGACAACACCGTCGCCGCACGCCGCGAGCCGACCTTCAGCATGCCCATCCTGAAAAAAGTTGCCACGGCGGCTAAAACCGTTTCCAGCAAACGCGGCGAAGCCAAACGCGTCGTCCCTGCAATTCTGAAAGAACTAAATTTGGACACGGGTGAGTCCACTAGTGATTGGTGTTACACAACCTAAAGAGAGTCTCCCTGGAAATAGGGGGTGGGGGCCAGAACCCCCACCCCCTATTTCCAGGATATCCTCGCTATGTGTGCGTAACATGAGTCAATGAATTGAGTGCAGACTTAATTGTGGTTTTCATGTCCGATTTCTGCTTTTACCTTTGTTTCCTTTGTGGTTCAAATGCCAGACCTCGCCAAATTCTATAACCTTCTAACCCTTTGCGCCTGCTCGCAGGGAAACCCGGTTCATTATGACCGCCTCAGGCAAGCCGCCGAGGCGCTGCCTTGCTGGGAGACAATCCCCAATTTGGCAGAGGTCCATGGTCTGGCACCGCTGGTCTACGTCCATTTGGGGGCTGCTAAGATTGTCATCCCGGAAACCATCGAACGAGAACTGCGAGCCCGGTATATGCAGCACAACCACGCCAACCGCGTTCGGACGCGGGTGTTGGCCGAAATCCTGGAGGCATTCGAGGGTGAAGGTATCGATCTCCTGGTGTTGAAGGGCATGGCGATGGCGCATCTGGTATATCCCCATCACCGTTTGCGCCCGATGACCGATATCGACCTGCTGGTCAGCAAATCCGATGCAGGCAGAGGCCAGAACCTGCTGGCAGGCTTAGGATTTCGAGACGATATTGAAGCAGGCATGCCATCACCCCATCACATGCCCATCGTCTATCATCAGGTCAAGGGGGTGGCTGTATGTGTGGAGCTACATCACAATCTCAATCGCAGGCTGACTCCCGAAACCAGCTTCGAAGCACTGCGTCCAGCCGCGCGGCCCTTTCGCATCAATGACACACACAGCATGGCCTACACATTAAGCTACGCAGACCTGCTGGCGCACACTTACAATCACATGGTGGATGCGCCGTTCCAATCTTTTCGTTTGATTTGGATTGCCGACATGATCAGCTTGGTGGAGCGCTTTTCAGATCAGATCGATTGGGATCGACTCCCAACACGTGTGACAAATGCCCTCAAGTTGATCAGTTGGTTGGCGCCTTTTGAGTTGCCCCTGTCAGAAGAGGCTGAATCTGCTCTTGAACCTTTGCCTGTCAACGATGCCCAACTGCGCGGCTGGCCCTTCTCGGTAATTCCAGCCCAAAGCGAAGCCCAATATCTGAACAATATCTCCGAAGCCTTTCGGCCTTCAGCGTGGTGGCTGCGTCTGTACTACGGCTTGCCCCACGACCAGCTTCTGTTATGGGTCAGGTCAGGGTGTGGCATATCTTGCATCTCTTTTGGTGGGTGGCTCGTTTTCGGGGTCTTACGCATTTCTTCAGGAAGGCCAAGGAATACATCATCAGCAGGGGCAAGTGGTAAGCGGAGCGAAGCCTGCCCTGCGGTCGAAGGGAAACCCTGAAATCAGGCAATTAGCAAGCATAGTCAGATACCCGGGATTCCTCGCTACACTCGGAATGACAGTCGAAGTATCTCCTCCTATAGCATGGAGACTGCCACGCTTCATTCGCAGTGACAATAAATATAATTATTTTTGAGATATTCCACTTAAGAGAAACCATGGCGCGCGGGTAAGCCCGCCGCTGATGATGAATACGGCCCAGACCGTGATCACCGCGGGACTGGAAAACCCCGAAAACGCATCTTGTGGGCTGATCAAACCGGTCAGGGTCAAAGCAATCAAAACCATCAGGGCCACCAAGTCAACGCGTAGTTTTTCACTGATGAACAGCACCAGCGCAACCCCCAGGGTCACAAAAATCAAGATATTGTCTGGCGACATCGTTATTCAAAAGGTGTTGGTTGGATCTCATGTACCAGAACAGTGACCACCCGGAAGCGGTCCATTTCCTCGACTGAAAAATAAAATCCCCGATAGGTTACAAAATCACCCTCATTTGGGAAAGCGCCCAATTCTGCGGTGATGAATCCGCCCAGCGTGTTGTAAATTCCTTTGGGTTCAAAATCGATGCCTAATAACTCAGCAACATCTAAAATCGGTTCGCTGCCTGCGATATACCAATCACCGGCCGAGTTTTGCACGGGGACGCCAGCCACCGGGCTGTGCTCGTCTTCGATTTCGCCGACGATGACTTCCAGAATGTTCTCTAGCGTGATTAAGCCTTCTGTGCCACCGTACTCATCCAGCACTATGCCCAGCTGTCGCCCGGCGCGGGTTAGCGTGCTGAATGCTTTGGGTAAGGGTACCCCTTCGGGAATATAAACCACCGGGCGGAGATGCTCGGTCAGATGATCATCGCCATCGGCCCACATCAGATCTTTGATATGCAAATATCCCAGGATATGATCGAGATCCCCCTGTATTACTGGATAGCGCGAATAGCCATGTTTTTTGGCTGTTTCCAAGGCGGATTGGATGCTGGTTTCTGAATCCAAAGCGATAATCTCAACCCGAGGGGTCATTTCGTCGCGCGTGGACCGGTCAGCGTAATCGAAAACCCGTTCGATCATGCGCTCCTGGATGGGCAGGATGACGCCTTCAGCCGTCCCGCGCCGGACGAGCACTTCGATCTCCTCGGGGCTGGTGACTTCTTCTTCCGGATCAGCTGCCCCAAAGATGCGCAGCACCAAATCTGCCGAAGCCAATAAAATACTGATCGGCACTTTGACCAGGCGAATCAAAAACTCAAAAAAACCGGCAATCGAGGTTGCCAATCGTTCAGGGTTGCGAATCGCCAGGCGTTTGGGAACCAGTTCCCCAAAGAGCAATGAAGCGTAGGTGATGGTCAGGACGACCAGGCCCAGGGCGATCTGGTCTGCATAATTTGCCACTGCTGGGATGCGAGCAATCTGGGGGCCCAACCAGCGGGCGGCTTCCAGGCCGCCTATGGCCGATGCCATGGTCGCAACCAGAGTGATTCCCACCTGCACGGTGGCCAGGAACTCGGCTGGGTTATCCCTTAATTTCAAGGCTCTGCGGGCACGGGAATCTCCGTCTTCAGCCCTGGCCTGCAAACGCACCTGCCGAGCAGAGACAACGGCCATCTCGGCAGCGGCGAAGAACCCATTGGCGAGAATTAGAACAGCGATAAATACGAAGTCGAATATCATATTGGTTTTATTGTATTTTTTTTCTTAGCTTACTCTTTGACTGAAATTATATTTGTATACGGAATGCTGACGCTATAGGCGGGCCTCTGGCAACATTGATTTTCAGGTTTTTTTCTTTTTCTGTGCTCGTCAATGGTAGCGTGAATGACAATTGTCCAGGCTGCCATTGAGCATTCAGATTTTTTTCTTCAGTTAATCCATGATTTTCAGTGTTTGTCCGTGTACAAGCAGTTTACTTTTTCCTGCGACGCTTGATGAGCTTCTCCAACTCAACCGCCCAGAAGACCAGCGTGCTGGCAACCAGGCTGATGAGCAGCTCAGGTAGGGGTAGAGGTTGCGTGCCAAACAGGTTCTGAGCCGGACCCCAATAGGTGATGGTCAGTTGGAGCACCAGGGTCAGCAGTACCGCACCTAACATCGGTTTGTTGGACAGCAAGCCGATCTTGAAAAGCGAGTCTCGATCGGACCGAATGGCCAGTGCGTTACCCATTTGGGAGAGAGTCAGGGTGGTGAAGACCATCGTCGTCCAATGAGGATTGCCGGTCAGGAAGCCCAACAGCCCTACGCCCAGAGATACCAATCCCATAAACGGCCCCACCCAAAGGATATCAAACCCAAGACCTCGGGCGAAAATACTCTCGTTGGGGGGATGGGGCGGCCGATCCATCGTGTTCTTTTCGGGAGGTTCGATTCCCAGGGCCAATCCCGGTAGGCCATCGGTGACCAGGTTGATCCACAAAATCTGGATCGCTGTCAGGGGCAGCGGCATGCCAAAGAAGGGCGCCAACAGCATGACCAGGATCTCGCCTACGTTGCTGGTCATGGTGTAGCGGATGAACTTGCGGATATTGTCGTAGATGGTGCGCCCTTCGGCTACCGCACGGACGATGGTGGCGAAATTGTCATCCAATAACACCATATCGGCGGCTTCTTTGGAGACATCGGTGCCGGTAATGCCCATGGCGACGCCGATGTCGCTGCGGCGCAGCGCTGGCGCATCGTTGACGCCATCACCCGTCATGGCAACGATATGGCCGCGCCTTTGCAGGGCTTCGACAATTTTGAGTTTGTGTTCTGGTGAAACCCGGGCATAAACGGAAACATCTTCGACCACGGCCTCCAGATCTTTTGCCGACATTTTGGCAAGCTGCTGACCGGTGAGAATCTGGTTTTCCTCAATTTCCGACCCCTCGCTGATGCCTAAATCTTTGGCGATGCGCAGGGCTGTCAGCGGGTGATCGCCGGTGATCATCACCGGGCGGATTCCAGCGGCCTGGCTGGTATCCACAGAAGCTTCGACCTCCGGGCGCGGCGGATCGATCATGGCTGTCAGGCCAATGAAGGTCATCTCAGATTCTAAAGTTTCCTCATCAGGTTTTTCGGGGACTTCATCCAGCGGGCGGAAAGCCACTCCCAATACGCGTTGACCGTCTTCGGCCAGTTGGTTGTTGGCGGCCAGGATACGCTCTTGTAATTCGTCATTCAGTGGAACGGCTTCATCCCCTGACCAGACTTGGGCCGTGATCGTCAGCATTTCGTCAACGGCGCCTTTACAAAAAGCAACGTACGGGTTGTCGCGCCAGGGGGCATCACTGGGATCGTCAACGGGGACGTTAACCTGGTGAACAGTGGTCATGCGTTTGCGTTCAGAGGTGAATGGCGCTTCAGCTACTCGGGGCCAGCGTTGGTCAAGATCGTTTTTCCACAAACCCGCTTTGGCAGCCGCGATCAGCAAAGCGCCTTCCGTGGGATCTCCGACTGCCTTGCAGCAATCATCATCAGTGAAGGCATCTTGCAGGGCGGCATCGTTGACCAGGGCGGCGGCTTTGAGCAGCAGTCCCAGGCTGCGCACCGGGGGCTCTTCTTGGCGGCGGAATTCGGCATCCAGCACCGGCAGGCCTTTTTCCAGCATGGCATCCACCTGCTGGGTTTCGCCAAGCACATCGAGAACGGTGACCGTCATGCGATTTTCCGTCAGGGTGCCTGTCTTGTCGGAGCAGATGGTAGTCACGGAGCCGAGGGTCTCCACCGCCGGCAGCTTGCGGATCAGAGCCTGGCGGCGCAGCATCCGTTGGGCCCCCAGGGCTAGTGAGATCGTCACAACCGCTGGCAACCCTTCCGGGATGGCTGCGACAGCCATAGCAATAGAAGTGATGAACATTTCACTGACTTCTTCACCGCGCAGCAGGCCGAGAACAAAAACAATGCCAACAATGCCCAGCGAAGCAATAGCCAGCGATCGGCCTAATTGGGCCATCCGCTTCTGTAAGGGAGTTTGTTCCCCCTCTACCGACTGGATCAACTCGGCAATGCGGCCCAGCTGCGTGCGCATTCCGGTCTCTACCACTACGGCTACGGCGCGACCATAGTTGACAGCCGTCCCCATGTAGACCATGTTGTAGCGGTCGCCCAAGGGTAAATTATCACCTTCCAGGGGCTCGATGGTTTTATCAATGGCGTGGGATTCACCTGTCAGAGAAGCCTCGGTGACCCGCAAGCTGGCAGATTCGATCAGACGGGCATCTGCGGGGGCGGCGCTTCCCGCTTCTAATAGGATCACATCTCCGGGGACCAGTTCATGGGCATCGATTTCCATCACCTGTCCATCCCGGCGGACACGAACAATGGGCGCCGCCATTTTCTTAAGGGCTTGCATGGCCTGTTCGGCGCGATATTCCTGCACGAATCCCAATATGGCGTTCAGGATCACTATAGCCAGGATGGCAATCGCGTCTTTCCAATCGCTCAGCAGGGCTGAGATAACTGCTGCAATGATCAGCACTACAACCATGGTCTCTTTGAATTGATCCAGCAAAATGCGCCATGGGTTTTTGGCTCCATGTTCGACTAATTCGTTAGGGCCATATTCCGCTAGGCGTGAATTCACATCAGACGAGTTGAGACCTCGATCTGCCTCTACCTCCAGGTAGTCGAGGGTTGTTCCCACGGAATATGTGTGCCAGGGTTTGGGAAAGTTGTCTGTATTCATTGAAAATCTCTTAATTTGTGTAATGGGTAATAACATGCTGAACACTTGTGTCATTCTGAGCGAAGCGAAGCATGCCCTGAGCATGTCGAAGGGAATCCCTTATATGTTCAATTTGTTTGAGCCTTTGCAGGTACAAAGTGGCTCGGCCTTTCAGGGATTCTTCGTCGCTTCAGCCGCTTCGCTTCCTTCGCTCCTC
>CAYQQX010000126.1:0-13186 GCA_964419495.1 uncultured Anaerolineales bacterium | reverse complement strand
TGCTTGCTCCTTTTATTTTGTAAAGGTGCTGTTTAGTTCAAATTGAACCATGCCAGATTTTTGTAAGCCTGTTGACCTCGAAATTAATTTATGGCATAATCACGCCCAACATCACAAACCAACCAAAAGCTTTGATGGAAACGAGTAGGTTCACGGGCATCCGCAGGTGCCTTGATCTGATAGAGAACCTGGAGTAGCTGGAAACCGGGGCAGATCAGTAAACCGAAAATCCTTCCGGAGCTGTGAACTGAAAGAGCGTGGTTACTTTGACTGCGGCCGAGTAGGGGATCCGGGTTTACCCCCGTTACCAAAGTGCGAATATAACCGAATGTCAAAACTCGGCGTATTCAGTGAGTGTCTGTCGTTTGGCAGGAAACCGGGTGGTACCACGTGAGCACTTTAGCATTTATGCTACGCTCTCGTCCCAGAGTGGACGAGAGTTATTGTTTTAACAACCAACCTCGAAGCCACACGCCGAAGGCGCACAGAGATTTTTTCCTTTATTTTTTTCTCTCAAATTCTCTGTGAACTCAGTGGCACCGTGGTTCTTTCTGGAAACTGATTACTGGAGAAAAGTATGGTATTCAAACAAGTACCCAATAAAGTTGATTTCATCGCTCAAGAGCATGAAACCCTTAAATTCTGGAAGGAAAACAAATCCTTCGAGAAATCCCGCCAGCTGCGTAAGGGCAAACCGCCCTGGTCGTTCATCGACGGTCCGATTACAGCCAACAACCCCATGGGCGTGCACCACGGCTGGGGTCGCACCTACAAAGATCTCTACAACCGTTTCTGGACCATGAAAGGCCGCGAACTTCGCTACCAAAACGGTTTTGATTGCCAGGGTCTGTGGGTTGAAGTGGAAGTCGAGAAAGAAAAAGGCTTCAAATCCAAGATGGATATTGAAGAATACGGCCTGGACGAGTTCGTCAAAGAGTGCAAAGCGCGTGTGCTGCGCTACGCTGGTGTGCAGACCGATCAATCCATTCGCCTGGGGTATTGGATGGAGTGGAACGATCCCGACAAACTCAACATGCTGGCTGACAAGCTGCTCGAAGATCCCCTACAGGAGATCACCTTTACTGGCCCCAACGGCAAGACTGTCACCGACACCGTTGAACAGGTTGTCGGTCAGCTCGGGTTGGCTCAACTGGGCGGCAGCTATTTCACTTTCTCCAACGAAAACAATTATATGATTTGGAAGATGATCAAGAAGAGTTGGGAGAACGGCTGGCTCTACCGCGGTGCTGATGTGATGCCCTGGTGTCCGCGCTGCGCCACGGGGATCAGTCAACATGAGATCGTCACCGATGGCTACATGGAGTTGACCCATCGCAGTGTGACTCTGCGGTTCCCGCTGCGGGGCCGAGAGGGTGAATCGTTGCTTATATGGACCACGACTCCCTGGACATTGACATCCAATGTTGCCGCGGCCGTGGGCCCAGATTTGGATTATGTAAAAGTCAAAAATGGTGACCACATCCTGTATCTTTCCAAAGGCACGCTGCACATGCTCAAGGGAGAATATGAAGTCCTGGCTGAGCTCAAAGGCGCAGAGATGGAAGGCTGGGCATACGATGGCCCCTTCGATGATCTTCCTGCTGCCAACACACCCGGCGGTGTGACTTACCTCGACGAGCTCATCGAAGGTATCTCTACCACCGCCGCTGAGACCCACCAAGTCATCCTGTGGGATGAAGTTGGGGAGGCTGAAGGTACTGGCATCGTCCACATCGCACCAGGCTGTGGTGCCGAGGACTTTGAATTAGGCAAAGAATATAAATTCCCGCTGATCGCCCCCATTGAAGACGAAGGCATGTTCATCGATGGATTTGGCTGGCTCTCGGGCATGCATGTCTCCGAGGTTGCCGACCCCATCTTCGAAGACTTAGAAAAGAAGGGCGTACTCTACGTGGTCGAGCCCTATACCCACCGCTATCCCACCTGCTGGCGATGTAAAACCGAACTGGTTTTCCGCCTGGTCGATGAGTGGTTTATCAGCATGGGAAAACTCCACGACAAGCCGCGCGCCGAAGTCACCGCCGAGGAAAAGAAGAAATCCTTGCGCTATCAGATCATGGACGTAGTCGATCAAATCCGCTGGATCCCTGAGTTTGGCTACAAACGCGAGCTCGACTGGCTGCGCAACATGCACGACTGGATGATCTCCAAGAAGCGTTACTGGGGTCTGGCGTTGCCCATCTGGGTTTGCGGTGATTGCGGGCATTATCATGTCATTGGCGACGATCATGAACTGGAAGAACGAGCTATCGAAGGCTGGGACACCTTCAAGGGGCACACTCCACACCGCCCTTATATCGATGCCATCAAAATCGCCTGCATGGAGTGCGAAGGCACCATGAGCCGCATCCCCGATGTCGGCAATCCCTGGTTGGATGCCGGTATCGTCAGTTTCAGTACCCTGGGTTACCGCGACGATCCCGAATATTGGCGCAAATGGTATCCGGCTCACTGGATCAGTGAATCCTTCCCCGGCCAGTTCCGCAATTGGTTCTACAGCATGCTTACCATGGGCACAGTCATCGACGGCACACCGTCCTTCTTGGAAAACTTCGGCTACGCCAGCCTGCACGCCGAGGATGGCCGCGAGATGCATAAATCGTGGGGCAATTCCATCGAATTCAATGAAGCCGCCAACAAGATGGGCGTAGACACGATGCGCTGGTTATACTGCGCGCATAAACCTGAGAACAACCTGCTCTTCGGCTACAACCGTGCCGAGGAGACGCGCCGCCGCTTTATTATCCCTTTGTGGAATGTCTACTCCTTCTTCGCCACCTATGCCAGTTTAGATGGCTGGACTCCTGTCTCCTCCCCAACCCTCCCCGAATCCGGGGAGGGAGCTTCCCCCCCGGATTCGGGAGGGACTGAGGGGGGGCGCTCGTTCGAACCTGGAACCCCAGAGGGCACTGCCCCCCAAAGTGACAACCCGCTCGATAAGTGGATCCTGGCAAGACTCAATCAGGTGGTTGCCCAGGTAACCAAGAACTTCGAAAACTCCGACGCTTATACCGCAACCCTGGCATTCGAGTCCCTGATGGATGATTTGAGCAACTGGTACGTACGCCGCTCGCGACGCCGCTTCTGGAAATCGGAGCAAGACAGCGACAAAGACACCGCCTACGCTACTCTGTGGCATGTGTTAGTCAAGATGAGCCGTGCTCTGTCCCCGGTGATACCCTTCATGACCGAAGTGATGTACCAGAACCTGGTGCTCGGCATCTTCCCAAGTGCTTACGAGAGCATCCATCACACCGACTGGCCTGAAGCAGACGAAGCAATCGTAGACGAAAAATTGATCTATCAAATGGATTTAGCCCGACGCACCGCCAGCCTGGGATTAAGCGCTCGCAGCAATGCTGGGATCAAAGTGCGCCAACCTTTGTCCAAGGTAATGGTTTACGTCAAAGAAGGCCATGCTGACCTGGCAAATGAGTTGGTCGAAATCGTATCTGACGAGTTGAACGTCAAAGGTTTCGAATTCGTGGAGGATGCCGAGTCCCTGGTCAGCTACAAAGTGCTGCCCAACAACAAGCTCCTGGGCCCCAAGTTCGGCGCAGACTTCCCCAAAGTGCGCGCCGCACTTTCAGCCTTGGATCCCGCCGACGTAGCTGCTAAAGTTGCCGCTGCAGAGTCGGTTACCATCGAAATGGATGGCAAATCGATCGAACTGACCGCCGAAGAAGTGCTGGTCAACGCCGAAGGTGCTGAAGGATTAGCAACAGCTGAAGACAAGCTGCTCACCGTGGCAATTGACACTGCCCTGACCCCCGAGCTTAAGGCCGAAGGTCTGGCCCGTGAGATCGTGCGCCGGGTACAAGCCCAGCGTAAAAATGCTGACTTCAACATCGAAGATCGCATAACAACCTGGTACGTCGCGTCAGCAGAATTGGACGATGTTTTCAAAACCTGGGGCGACTACATTCAATCTGAAACTTTGACCACGCAGTTAGTCTCTGGAGACCCCCCCGAAGAAGCCTTTGTGGAAACCCATAAAGTCGAGGGGCGAGAGTTCACTATCGGCGTGAAGCAAAATTAACCAACAGAAGCCGGACTTTTTCGAAAAGTCCGGCTTCTTGAGTCATTGAATGGAGTTTATAAAAAATAAAAAAATCGCAATCAACTTTCATCACAATTGGACTTGTCTTATTTTTCGCTTCTATTGGCGTGATTGTCTTTAGTCAATTCGACCGGATCACTAAGAATGGATCGGACGAGGTAGCTTTCAGTTTCCCAGAAGATTTACCACCCGATAGTTTGGTGGTTATAGCCGATGCAATTTCGATTGATCACGTCAATGGCGCTCTTACCCTCAGGCTTGAGTTCGAGCCTTCTAATTTGCTGATGGGTGAAAACAATTTGCTCGCCCAAGATATTGTGCTGGATGTTTATGGTGCCACAGGTGAGTCAGAATACCTGTTTTAAAAAGGTAAGCTGCTGAGCTCAAAAACCGTCACCCTTCCCTTATTTGGTCAACCCAATGATTATCCCTTTGATGCATATGATGCATCCTTAAAGATGGGTATGTATGTGCCTGAAACCAAAGATGGTCACACACGTTATCGTGGTATTCCCTTAGCAATTGTAATGGGTAATAACACTCTGAACACTTGTGTCATTCTGAGCGAAGCGAAGAATCCCTTATATGTTCAATTTGTTTGAGCCTTTGCTGGTACAAAGTGACTCGGCCTTTCAGGGATTCTTCGCTCGCTGGCTGCAGGTCCGCCTCTGACGTGCTCGCTCAGAACGACAGCTTGAGCGATATACAACGCCCTCAACAATTCGCGGTTACAATATATTCAATAATTACAATTACCCCCCTTTCTTCAAGCGCTTCAGAGCAAACATCGCTCATATTCCATAGGAATCAGGAAGGTATAGGGGACAAAAAAAGGCGGAAACTATGGCCAAAGACCAAGCCTATCGTGAAGCAGAAGAGAGAATCGAAATCGCTCGGCTTATGAAGCGGAGAAAACTTAGCCCTCGTTACTTGGGACTCGCCGAATTACCAAAGGCCATAAGCCAACTCACGGGGCTGCAGTCGCTTGATATCTTCAACAACCGACTGGCAGCACTGCCTGAGATCATTGGTCAAGTCAACTACCACCGCCAAAGGCGGTGGCTTGTGGATCATGCACCTAGCAGGTGCGCCCTTACTGATGCTCTCCCACATATCAAATATTTCTTTGCCGATTGGCAATTTCTTTTTTTGTATCTACCTTTTCTATTGCACTGTTTTCTGGATCATGGTTTTCAGCCAGAGGATCGCATCATCTGATTTCATGCAAGTGTATTTTTTTGTAGAGCAGCTACCTTTACTTACCAACAAGTAACTCCCTTTCAATGTTGCATTCTTTCTTTGCATCATTTGCAATCATGATACTTTTGATGAAACTTACCGGTAGAACCTTCTGGTACTAACCACTACCAAAGGTAGTGGGTTGTTACATTGACTCAATTCAACGAAGGAGAGAAGCATGAGAGCAGCATATTTCGAAGAGTTTGGCCAACCTCTAGAAATTAAGAATGTGCCTGATCCCACACCCCACAAAGATGGCGTGGTCATCCAGGTAATGGCCAATGGTATTTGCCGCAGCGACTGGCATGGATGGATGGGGCATGATGGGGATGTGCGCTTGCCCCATGTACCAGGCCATGAACTGGCCGGAGTCGTGGCCGCGGTGGGCAAAGATGTCCGACTTTGGTCTGAGGGAGACCGCGTTACACTGCCTTTTGCGTGCGGCTGCGGCTCATGTGATCAATGCGTCTCAGGCAACCAGCAGGTTTGCGATGACTATTTCCAACCTGGATTTACTGCCTGGGGTTCTTTCGCTGAATATGTTGCCATTCGCTACGCGGATACAAATCTTGTACGACTACCCGAAAGTTTGGATTTCGTCGAGGCCGCCAGCCTGGGGTGTAGATTCATAACTTCGTTTCGTGCTGTCGCGGCTCAGGGACGCGTGGCTCCGGGGGAATGGGTGGTTGTTTATGGCTGTGGAGGCATCGGCCTCTCAGCGGTGATGATTGCCAACGCCATGGGAGGCCAGGTCATTGGGGTGGATGTCAGTGATGAAGCATTGGGGCTGGCACGCTCTCTTGGGGCATCACTTACCCTGAATGCTCGTAGTGAGTCGTATCTCATTGAGGCGATCAAAGAGATCACCAAGGGTGGCGCCCATGTCTCCATCGATGCCTTGGGCAGCAATGAAACTTGTCATAACTCGGTCATGAGCCTGCGCAAACGCGGCCGCCACGTTCAGGTCGGTGTGATGGCTGATGAACACAAAGAGACGCCTTTACCCATGGGTTGGGTGATGTTCAACGAATTGGAGTTGATCGGCAGTCACGGCATGCAAGCCCATGCATTCGGACCCATGATGGAGATGATCACATCAGGCAAGCTGCAGCCAGGCAAGATGATCGGCAAGACGGTTTCATTAGAAGAATCTCTGGATGTTTTACAATCCATGGGCGAGGCACCCCCCACAGGGGTCGTAGTCATCGATCAATTCTCCTCATAAATCGAAGCCAGAATAATCCATCAAAATCAAACTTGTACGATGTCATTGTGCGCCAAATCGAACCCCAATTAGTTGCCAGCCTTCGTAAACAAGTTGTCGAGGATAATGGTATTCAATATATGTTCGAGGAAGTCGAACGACATGTCGATTCATTCGACGCTCGTGCAGATAAACCACCCCTAACCCTCTTGCACGACCGTGATTATCAGGAGATCAACATCGATGCAGAGGTTGCTGTTCCACTCAAATTTGACATCTTGCAAGTGAAAAATCAATCAAAGTGGTCATGGAAGTTCAAAAGATTTCCGAAGAAGTCGGCCGACCCATGTCGCAAGTAGCAATCAATTGGGTTCGACAACAGCAAGAAAAAGCGCAAATGATTCCTATTCTAGGCGCGCGTACCATAGATCAGTTGAAAGACAATTTAGCCGTTTTAGAGTGGAAATTGAATGACGATCACCTTAAACAGCTAGATGAGGTAAGCGCCATCGATATGGGTTTCCCACATAATTTATTGGAGGGTAATCCCTATATCTTTGGAGCCACTTTTGACAAAATAGACAATCATCGAACGTAGATAACGCTTAACATGGTCTCACAGGAGTACTCATTTTGTGAGACCTTTTTTCAAATAAAATAAGTTTTAGAATCCGCGATGTGAAGCTTTTCGTACAAATGATATCAGACACACGTGCGCATTACTGCCACAACACATCCCATCACCCTGATGTCTGACATGTTTTCCACGCGTGTATGATGTTTATGACTTTTTGGTTTGAGTTTCACAACACCATCTCTACTGCTATGTAGCTTTTTCAGCGTCACTGCATCATCGCTTTTCAGCCAGATCGCAACGATATCACCATCATTCCAGGTATCCCCTTGTTTCAATATCACTGTATCACCATTGGCGATCATGGCATCAGCCATTGAATCTCCCTTGACCCGAAGCGCATAGAGGTCTGAAGATCTGGTATTCTTGGGGATAAGGCTAGGGGGAATCTCTAGGGTGGTATCGGTGTCAAATTCATCAAGAATAACCAGAGGATCACGGTTATTGGCAGCGATATAGCCCTTTAAGTGGATCGACGCCTGTCTAGGGGGAATCCAATCCGGCAAACGCAGGCCACGTGCGACAGCATCTTTGCGTTCAAGAAATCCTTCTTTAACTAACTTGTCGATTATTGGCTTTAGATGGCCGCGACTTTTTACGCCAACCCCTTTCATGATTTCTTCATAAGTGGGAGAGATGTAGTGGTGGTCAAAATAATCTCTGATGAAATTCAAGACCATTTCCCCCCGTTCTTCGATAGATTTGTTAGACTTTCGTTTCATAATTGCACGTCCTCTCCACAATTAAGAAGTCCGACACCATAATTAGAACATATCTTCTATTTATGTCAAGGTTCACATTTCCGGATATCACTACTCCTTAAATACGACCAGACGCTTTCCCTATTCGACAAACACGTCCGCTTACATTGAAACAGGTACTCACTATTTATCTTCGATCAAACTCATTGCTCGTTCAGCCATGGCAGTGATTGTCAGGCTAGGGTTAACTCCCACATTTGCTGGGATCGCCGCCCCATCAACAACATACAAACCAGGGTATCCAAAGACTTCATGCTGACTATTGATCACACCATCACTGGGATCACTCCCGATGGTACAGCCGCCCAGGATGTGTGCCGTGACTGACATGTTGAGCACACTCTCGATCAAGGAGTTATGCGGGATTCCACCTGACACGTCTGCGAAAGCCCGAGCAGCCAGATTGGCTTCGGGGATGTATGCGGGGGCTGACTTACCGCTTGATGTTGCTGATTGAAGCCCCTGCTTAAACCCGCTGATTATTCCGCGACCCCAGGTGAAAGATATTTGGTTGTCGATATTTTGCATAATCGAGAGCAGGGAAATCCGTTTGTACCAGTCTCGTAGTACACGGAACGAGGCAGTGGAGGCTATCGGGTGGCGAATGAAGTGCCAAAGCGATTTGAGCGCCCGCTTGAAGGGTTTTTCTCCATCCACCAGAGGACCTGAATAGAGTTTCATGAACCAGTAGCTGCGCGGCAAGCGATTTTGGGTTACATGGGTATGACCACCAAGATAGAAATCAGACGATATTGCCGGACCCTCGGTCAAGTCTATCTCTGGATCTTTGGATAGTACTCCGACAATGGCTTCGGAGTTGGTGCGCACTTGCTGACCAAGCATCGTAGAAAGATCAGACAAAGTTCCCCTATCTCTGCATCGAAATAAGAGTTCCAGGGTTCCCAGCACTCCAGCCGCCAGGATCACTTTACCTGCCCGGAGGGGTGTATATTTTTGATTACGTCGGAGGGGATGAGCAATCTCAACCTCATAACTGTCATCAACTTGTCGAATCAAGGTCGCTTTGCGAAGAGGCAAGATTTCAGCGCCCAACTGTTCAGCCAGATACAAATAATTTTTGTCTAATGTATTTTTGGCACCCGGTTCACACCCCGCCAGACAAGCCCCACAGGAAGTGCAGCCCATGCGGGGTGGACCAGCGCCATCAAAATAGGGATCAGGTTTTTCCTCTTCAGGCGAACCAAAATATATTCCCAAGGGAACAGACCCGTAACTCTCCACAGCGCCGAGTCGTTCGGCGGTCTTCTTCAAGTATTCATCCTGAACATGTGTTGTTGGGCAAGGTGTGACCCCCAACATCCGAGAAGCGGTCTTATAGTGGGTATGGAGTTCGTTCTCCCAATGGATGCCCATTTCATTCCAGGCTGGATCTTGATAAAAAGCAGATTTCGGCTCAAGCAGTACAGCAGCATAAACCAAGCTGCCCCCACCAACCCCCACGCCGCCAACGATGTTAACATGCTTGAAAAACCGCTGAGTAAAAATTCCTTTCAAACCCAATCCAGGCATCCAGAACAACGCTAGCGGAGATTTGGTAGCCTGAGCCATGTCATCCTGCAATATCCGGCGCCCCATTTCCAATACAGCGACGCGGTAGCCCTTTTCACTCAAGCGTAATGCGGCGACGCTACCCCCAAATCCAGAACCGA
Source organism: uncultured Anaerolineales bacterium (assembly GCA_964419495.1). Taxonomy (GTDB): domain Bacteria; phylum Chloroflexota; class Anaerolineae; order Anaerolineales; family UBA11858; genus NIOZ-UU35. The sequence goes on along the minus strand of CAYQQX010000126.1, from coordinate 3,597 downwards.
TCACAATGACATCATAATCCATGGACCTGCTCCTGAAATTCAAGCAAAAATGGGAAAACCAAACTTCGCAATATTCCTGCATGGACATACGTCATCCCCAGGTAAGCTCCATCCCCCAGTTTGCGCAACTCGTCATTGATATGGGGCCAGGGGAAGGGATTTTCTTTCCCGTAGTGAAGCGCCAAACCTTGTTTTCCATCGATTACCGAGTTCACGTGGATCAACTGCATAGGGAAGCGCGGTTCCAACTTTTGATTCCTTTGCACCAAATTGATCGCCGCGCCATCGCCTTCGAAGTGTTTACCCCACCATCCACCCAACCCACTAATGATCAGCGCGGGACCCGCTGCTGTGCGCAACCAAACAGGCCCGACAAATGTGCCGCTGAAATACCCCCTCAACTGCGGGATTTGGGGAATTTCTAAGGACTTAAACAGGACTGTGAATTCCTTCAGGGATAGTTCGTTTAACTTTCCAAACCGCTCAGACATGGTACTCTCCTCCGAAATACATACAGAATCATACCATTGAAGGAATCATTATTCCTGCATGCGTGCGAGATTGTTGGTGTCTTAATGTTACAATCACCAGCATGAAATCTCGCCTGATCCTCACCGCCATTTTTATTGCATCCCTAGCTTGCCGTCCTGTTCTCACCATTGGCTGGGGGGAAATTGGCATTCTCATAGTAATTATCGCCGTTCTCCTGGGGCCCGTCATATTCAGATTGTCCAAGCGTCTGGCCGAATTTCAAGCCTGGAAAAACTCACTAGGCAAGCAAAAGGATTCTTAGAAATATCAGGAGTCATCATTGCCACTGCATTACCCCTTTCCATGGAAAATCGGTGTGCTGCTTCTTCGGGATGCGCTGTTGCTTCAAAAGAGAAATTTCCGGGAAGACAACCTCAAGATTGTAAAACTTCTCTATCCACCCCCTAATATATTCGGAAAAGGAAATATCCCCACCAGCGGCCCAGCTCTGCTGGTGACCAATCATTATTCCCGCCCTGGCTTCCCAGCCTGGTGGATTGCCATTAGGATCACCGCTTCGGTTCCGGTTGACATTCACTGGTTGATGACTGCGGGTTGGACACATATAAAAGGGTTGGAGACTTTCACCCGCTGGCTTTTTCCTCGCGTAGCACAAGTTTATGGAATCACGGCTACACCGCCCATGCCACCCAAACACGCGGAAACTGAAGCACGCGCCAGGGCAGTAAGACGGGCATTAAGATATGCTCGCCATGCAGCCAAACCAGTTATTGGACTCGCTCCGGAGGGGTGCGACCACCCAGGGGGTATTCTTGCCCCTCCGCCCCCAGGTGTAGGACGCTTCATAGAGAAACTGGAATCCATTTGCAAACGAATCGTTCCAATAGGGGTTTATGAAAATGAAGAATGCTTATGCGTAAGTTTTGGCCCCGTATTTCAATTGGATGTTCTGCCTGGTTTACCCGCCGATCAGCGCGATCAGTCCGTCAGCGACCAAGTGATGCGAGCTATTGCGAAACAATTGCCCCCAGCCTTGCGAGGGGAGTTTGGTTCGTAGTAAGGCACATGAGTGCCTGTTGTATCTGGATGCACTCTCGTGCATCACTACAAACAGGAAGTGAATCATGAAAAAATTCCGCACCTCAGACCTGTTCACCATCAACACCTACTGGTTTGGCACCTCTACCATGTGGAACAGCCTGCACGTCATCATTTTGCCTGCAATTCTGCTCAACTTCATTCCCGAGACACGCAAGAACACCTATCTGGGATTATTAACCTTCGTGGGATTGATCATTGCGATGATTGTGCAACCAATCTCTGGCTCGATCAGCGACCGTTGGCGCTCGCGTTGGGGGCGGCGACGGCCTTTGATCACTTTGGGCACAATTCTTGATCTCATCTTTCTAGGCTTGCTGGGTTGGGCAGGTGGTCTGGCTTGGATTGCCATCGGATATATCGGATTACAGTTCACCTCCAATATCGCTCATGGACCGGCGCAAGGTTTGCTCCCAGACAAAATTCCAGCCAAGAAGCATGGTGCCGCCAGCGGCATCAAGAATTTGTTCGATATGGGGGGTTTGGTAGCGGCATCGCTAATTATGGGCAACCTGCTCGACCCCGAAGCGGGGCGGCCTTTGATCCCCATCACCGTTATCGCTGGGATTTTGTTGATCAGCGCGGCAATGACAATTTTCGGCACGCGCGAGGATTCCAGCCTGGAGGCGTTACCTGAAGAGCAATCAGAGTCCCAACAAATCCCCTTTATGCGTATCCTGGCAGAAAATCCGCAATACGCCAAATTAATCGTCTCACGCTACGCTTTTTTGATTGGTATTTACGCCGTGCAGAGTTTTGCCCAATACTTTATTCGGGACGTAATCATCACTCCTAACCCCGTCAAATTAACTGGGGATCTTATGGCCGCCATCGCCCTGCCATTGATCGCCTTCGCCGTCGGTGGTGGCTGGATTGGCGACCGGGTTGGTCATCGCCGGCTGTTATATTTCGCCAGCGGAATTGGAATTGTTGGCAGCCTGGCATTAATGACGGCACGCACGCCTATACAAGTGCTAATTTATGGCGCGATATTAGGTCTCGGAATTGGGTTATTCCTAACTGCCAATTGGGCACTATTGAGTCGCATGGCCCCTGTGGCGCAGGCCGGGGCATATCTAGGTCTAACCAACTTGGCCACAGCCGGCTCAGCAGCCTCGGGCAGATTAATTGGCCCGGCCATCGACTGGCTCAATAACAGCAGTCCAGGAGCATATAACGGCTACACAGCTATGTTCGCCTTTGGAGCAGCGAGTATTTTCGTGAGCGCACTACTATTGACAAGAATAAAGGATGAATGAATGGCAAATTCATCTTTCATTTAGATTGTCCAACTCTGCCTGTAACTGCTCCTTGATTGTCGAGAATTCCAACTCATTTTCAGTGCAATAATCCCTAATCAGCATGAGATGATTGGGAATGGCTCCACCAATAATTTCTACGATCCTCTCTTCAGAAAGGCCCATATCGAGCAATTCCCCAAAGGTTGTCTTCCCACGTACTTTGTTGGCACTTTCATCATGATCGACTTCATCGGTTGATTGCTTTCCTTGGGGCTCGGATTCACCCTCTGCATGAGGTTCAATATCAATCATATGCGCATCCAGGTAATCAATCTGCGCCTGGGTTAATTCGGCATTGGCTTTGAGAATGTTCACACCAGGTTTCAATAGGTATGTGTCTTCACTGGGGGAATATGGCAAACCTTTATAGTAAGCAACAAAAAGGCGCATCGAAGATGTTCCAATCTCGATGTCTCCATCCAAATTAGCGTAAAGCGTTTCCAAATCCTTATTCTTGAACTCACTTGTATCTACATCACTCGGGATGCGAAAGGCTCTCGCCAACATTTCCAAAGGAATTTCAAACAACTCACTTATCTCCCCGAAGCTGTAAGACCCGCGGATATCGGAAGGGTTATATTCACCCGCAGCGTCTCCATCCTTGTAACGGACTGGTGTTTTGTCTGACTCTGTTTGCCACCAACCCAACCAGACTCCACTGAAGATTCCACCGAAAATGAGTACGAAAATTGCTATTCCAACTAGT
>CAYQQX010000125.1:0-13239 GCA_964419495.1 uncultured Anaerolineales bacterium | reverse complement strand
CCTATTTTCTAGGTTTTGGGGAGCACTCCCTAAAAGATTTGTCAGTCAATCAGCTCTGAGCCAGTGAAAGCGAAAGCGTTACCTTCTTTATCAACCGCACCGACCTGTCTTACGGTTTTACCTCGATCCCCGGCTGTAAGAGCCGTTATCGCATCCTCCGCTGATGTACCAATACTCATCAGTTCCAAAGCCCTGGGGCCATATGTCAAATTCGCACGCGCTTGTGTGGCAACCGCACCCGCACCAGCTTTTGCCCAAGATACGACAGCCGCCACGGCTAGAAACTTAGACTGGACAGCGACTCCCCACTCTTTGCGTACAGGGTCGTAGGCGACAATCGAGAAAGTTGTTATGGTCTGCATGGCTAACTCAATAGACTGATCAGTGCTTCAATTTGCTGGTGGTGGAAGGCCTCATGCCCTGCATAACCCTCGAACCATTCTAGTCCATTCATATCCTGCAAGTCACCCTCGTGAGACAGTTCCAGGTTTGCATCATCGGGCCAGTTTTAATAGTTGAGACAGCGTACAATCTTGAACGCAGGAATCAATGCTCGATCATATTACTGAAATAAGACTCCGCACACCTTGCATTCTCTGCACTTTTTTCGACTTCTCACTTCCAGACGCGCTTGACAGGCACACTTTGCATATCGGCAATGGATTTTTTATCCAGATTCAAGTAAACGACTTTCTCCTCAATGCGCTCAATATTGGACACGGGGATGGTGATATCTTTTTTCTTCCAAAGATATCCTTCTCTCAGTACCAGGTGAGTGATATTGCCGCTTACCGGCCCGACCATGAATTCGTCTACTTGTCCAACCCAGCCATCGGTAGCGCGCACGCGCGCACCGCGGCGCACGGCCAATTCTCCTGGAGGAATGCGCCGGATTTTGTCGTCGATGATGCGTTTTACCGGCACGACAAAGGGCCATAGCATGGTCAGGTTGGGGTCAGTGGCGTGCTGCGGAACATCGGCGTAAAGAAATTCGGGTTCGTTGAAAGCTTCCAATTTGGCGAATTCTTCTTTGGTGCAACTCAACAAAATCACTTCAGCTGCGGTGTTGGCAATCAGTTTGATAGATACCAGTCGTTCTATATGCGGCGACTGTTTTTCTTTTACGACGATATGGCTGATTTGTTCTGTAACCGGATTCAAAATAATGTAATTCGAGCGGCCGCAATGGCCATCGGAGCAGTGAACATCAACATTCAAGGGAAATTCCATAGCATACCTCCGGAAAGGGATATGGCCAAACTAATTGGCTATTTTGCTGCCGCCTTGTTCGTCAGCAAGATGACAGGCGACAAAGTGACCAGGGCGAATTTGGCGCGCTTCTGGCTCCACTTTGATGCAGTGCTCGACAGCCAATGGACAGCGGGTGTGGAAAACGCACCCCGAGGGGGGATTCGCAGGGCTGGGCGGATCGCCCTTAAGAATGAAGCGTTGGCGCGCACGCTCCGCTTTCGGATCAGGAACTGGCACGGCAGAGTTGAGCGATTGCGTGTAGGGGTGCAGCGGGTCATCGAACAGGGTGTTGCGCTCGGCCAACTCCATCACTTTACCCAGATACATCACCACGATGCGATGCGAGATATGCTTAACCATGCTCAAGTCGTGGGCGATGAAGAGATATGCCACCCCGAGCTGTTCCTGCAAATCTTGCATCAGATTGACAACCTGGGCTTGAATGGAGACGTCCAGCGCCGAAATCGGCTCATCACAAACGATGAAGTCGGGATTCAGCGACAGTGATCGCGCAATGCCGATGCGCTGCCGCTGCCCGCCGGAGAATTCGTGTGGGAACCGCTTCATATACGCCGGGTCCATGCCGACCAACTCGAGCAGTTCGGCCACGCGTTCTTTCAGTTCAGGGCTGCCCTGTTTCATCATGCCGTGAATCACCAGCGGCTCACCAATGATTTTGAGAACCGAATGCCGCGGGTTGAGCGTGGCGTAGGGATCCTGGAAGATCATTTGCATTTTTGGGCGCATTATGCGTAGAGATTCGGAGCTCATCTTCGTCAGGTCATCCCCATCGTAGATGACCTGCCCCGAGGTGGGTTTGTGCAATTGTAGAATTGCTCTCCCTGCGGTGGATTTACCACATCCAGATTCACCGACCAAACCCAGGGTCTCGCCCCTTTGAATGCCGAATGAGATGCCATCTACGGCCTTTACCGCACCAATCTGACGGGCCATCATCCCGCCAATGATCGGAAAGTGCTTTTTGAGATCGATAACTTTTAACAAGGCGCCATTTTCAGACATCACGCGGGTCTCCTTTTTCCATATCGTAGAAACACGCCGTTTGATGGCGCTCGCCCACCGTTGTCAGGGGGGGGATTTCAGCCCAGCAGCGCTCGAAAGCGTAATCGCAGCGCCACGCAAAGGGACAGTGCTGCAGCGGCAGCAGCAAATCGGGCGGGGTGCCCTGAATGCTGGCCAAACGCTTCGACTCGCGGGCATCAAGGCGAGGCAGCGCACCAAGCAAACCCAACGTATAGGGATGCTGTGGGCGCTCGTAGAGATCATCCACGCAGGCAATTTCGGCCGGCCGGCCGCCATACATCACGAGCACGCGCTCAGCGATCCCGGCGACAACGCCCAGATCGTGTGTGATCCAGATCACGGCTACGCCCAATGCTTCACGCAACCGCTTGAACAGATCAACAATCTGCGCCTGAACGGTCACATCGAGGGCCGTGGTTGGTTCATCGGCGATGATGATCTGCGGTGTGCAGGCAATCGCGATGGCAATCACCACGCGCTGTCGCATTCCGCCGGAAAACTGGAATGGGTAGGCGTTATAGCGCAGTTCCGGGTCGGGGATGCCCACTTGTGCCAGAAGCTCAATGGTGTGCTCGCGGGCTTCTTCCTTGCTCATACCCTTGTGGCGGGTCAGCGTTTCAGAGATTTGCTCGCCGATGGTTAAAATCGGATTCAGGGTCGAAATTGGGTCTTGAAACACAAAGCCAATTTGCCCGCCGCGCACATTGCGCAGCTCTTCAGGTGACATATTCAGCAAATCGCTGCGCCCATCAGTACTGGTGAAGTGTGCTGTGCCCCCTTCGATCTTGCCGGGTGGCATGGGGATCAACCCCAGCAGCGACATCATGGTGACGCTCTTGCCGCTGCCGCTCTCCCCCACAATGGCCAGGGTTTCGCCTTCTTCCAGGTCAAAGCTCACGCCGTTGACGGCATTGACAACACCATCCAGCGTGTAAAATTTCGTGACGAGGTCATTTACTTCTAAGATTTTTGCCATGATCTACCTCCTCATTTCCTCGACCGTCGCAAACGCGGGTCCAACACATCTCGCAGCCAGTCGCCCAGCAGGTTCATGCCCAGCGAGGTGAACATAATCGCCAGCCCTGGAAAAGAAGCCATCCACGGATAACTGGTCATGTATTTGCGCCCCGCGGCCAGCATATTGCCCCAGGTGGGGTATTCATTGGGGGGAACGCTCAGCCCCAAAAAGCCCAAACCAGCCTCGTAGAAGATCATGCGGGACATTTCGAAGGTTGCCAGCGTGATCAATGGTCCCAGTAGATTGGGTAGGATATGGCTGAACAGGATGCGCGGCCAACGCGCCCCGGCGCTGACCGCCGATTCGACGTAGCCCGACTCGCGGATGCGCAGGACTTCCCCGCGGGTGACGCGTGCAAAAATGGGGGCATCTGTGATCCCGAAGATGAGAATTACGTTCAGGAGACTGCGCCCCAGCACCGCGGCAATAAAGACCACGAACAATAAATAGGGCAGCGACAAAATTAAGTTAACGCCCCCCATAATTGCAGCATCCAGCCGCCCGCCGGCATACCCGGCGATCGCCCCAATGATCATGCCCAACGTTCCAGCGATTAGCACCCCAAGGAGGCCCACCAATAGCGAGACGCGCGCCCCATAAAGCACACGGCTGAAGATGTCTTTCCCCAGACTATCCGTACCGAAGGGATGCGCCCAATCGCCTTCTTCTTCCCAGGCTGGTGGCATCTTGCTGGAGCGTAGATCTTGATCAAGCGGGCTTTGATCGGTGAGCACCGGTGCAAAAACCGCCGCAAAAACGACGATCAGGAAAACGACCAAACCGATCACGCCGCTGCGGTCACGCCACAAGAAGCGCCCAAAATAGGCTATTCGGTCTTTGAAGGTTTTCTCGGTATCGAGAAGGCTGTCAACAGTTTTTGGAGGAGTAGTTATATTATCGGCCATAGCGAATCCTCGGATCAATGATAGAGTAAGCCATGTCGGTGACGATATTCAGCGCCAGCACAATCACACTGGTAAACACGGCAATCGCCTGTATCAGGGGAAAATCGCGCCAGCCAATGGATTGCTCCAGTAGACCGCCCATGCCCGGCCAGGAGAATATGGCCTCGATATAGATCGAGCCGCCGAGCATATAGCCAAACTGCACACCAATGACACTTACCAACGGAATAGCCACATTGCGCAACACGTGCTTCGTGTAGATTGTTTTCGGTTCCAGGCCCTTACTATGGGCGGTGCGGATGAAGTCTTCGCCGCGAATTTCGAGCACGGCGGAACGCGTCAGGCGCACAATTTGGCCCAGAACGGGCAAACCCAGCACAAAGGCGGGCATCACCACCGAGTTCCATTGATCACGCCCAAAGGTGGGGAACCAGCCTAACTCCACCCCAAAGTACAGGATCATCATCAAGCCAAGCCAAAAATTCGGAACACTTTGCCCCATCAGAGCAATGAAGCGGCCAATATTATCGACCACACTCCCCGGCGTGAATCCGCCAATCAGTCCAATAGGAATACCCAAAATCATCGACATTAGCAATGCCGCCGTGGCAAGCTGCACCGTGGCGGGCAAACGATCGATGACCATTGGCATAGATGGAGTTTTAAAATGCAACGAGTCGCCAAAATCGCCCTTGATGGCTCCACTAATAAAACGTCCAAACTGGACCATCAGCGGATCGTTAAAACCCATTTTTTCGCGAAATTCTTCAAGTTGTTCGGGAGATGCTTCGCGCGGCATCATCAAGGACGCAGGATCGCCCGTGACGCGTACCATCATAAAGACGAGAAACAAAACCCCAAACATTAGCAAGAGCGATTGGGCTAACTTTGAAAGAAAATAACGATGCATAGACTCCTCCTAGGTCTAATGATTCCACTTGTGAGAGGCATCCACAGCCACTCGGATATTTTCCGCCGGTGTTGCGGCGCTCAAATTGCAAAGATAAAGCGCGAAGCGGCCATTTCTTGCACCAACTTCGAGATAACTACACACACGTTGATGAACTTCTTCTGGTGTAGCATTTTCCATAAAACTAGCTCCCACGCCCAACACCAGGGAGCGTTGGTTGGCTTCTGCATAGTTTTTGTAGATCGCCGGGCCTAATGCGCCCACATCTGGATCCTGACCTTCCAGAAAATAGGGTGAAACTTTAAGTTTAAGGGCCAGCATTTCTTCAGGGTCTTTTAGGTACTGCTCACCAATCCAGTTGGGTACATACACTTGCGGTCCGCAGGCTTCCCGAAGGCGCTGAATGTACGGCACAACCCATTTTTTAAGGATGTTTAAATTGACAATGGGTATCGAGGCCATCGCATCAGCCCCGGCAATCCCGGCGTTGTTGGTAAGGTGTACTTTCTGATATTCGATCCATGGAATGAGTACCTTCTCGGTCAGGGCATCGAAAAGCGCTCTAGAAAAATCCGGATTCTGCAGGATGTCCTTGATCAGGTTCTCCACACCCCGCAGGTTGGTGGCCAACGAAAAGGGGGCGCAAAACTGCAGGGATGGCAGCAGCCCGGTGAGTTGGGTATAAAGCTGCTGCATTTGGATAATCTGAGAACAGCGGCCAGCGGTATCGAAATCGGGCGTGGTAATCTTATGTAAATCACCCGGGGTCTGGATGAGGGGGTTGGTGTGATCGACCTCGGGGATTTGATTCTCGAAATAGAGTATAGCCTGCCCTAAGGCTTCGGCTTCAATATTATACACGTCATAATCGACAAAACCGGCATCCATCCCGTACTGTTCGGCAACATCCAGTGAAGCCGGGACAAGCAACTCAGGCGTGGTATAGAATTCGCGATGATTCAGACCCAATGTATGAATCACAAACTCGTGCATCTGCGCGTAGACAGGCACACAATCGGCAACGCCGTTCATCGCTTGCTGAATGCGTTGCGCTCCAGATTGGAATGATGTGTACTTGTCTTTGAAGTTCATCAAACAACAACCAGCATACAACTCACGCAGAGACATCCACAGATGCCAAGTATTTTTTCTTTGCGTCTCTGTGCCTTTGCGTGAGAAAAATTGCCATCAGAATAGTCTTACCTGTTGATTTTTTAACGTTTCTTGAACGCGCTCCATGCTCACTGTGCGGGGGGTATGGTTTGTTTTCACAGCCACAGCAGCGGCTACGCCCGCTCCTTGCCCGGTGACGGTGCAGCACATCATGTTGCGCGTGGCTGTGTGCGCAATTTTATCGCCACCAACGATCCGCCCGGCAACGAGAAGATTTTCAATTTTCTGTGGCACAAGGATGCGATATGGAACCTGAAAGTAGCGTCCGGTTATTGGCAATACCAGCAGGCCATAGCCATCTAAAAATTCAGGAAAGATGCCAATCGAATCATCGAATTGGGCTTGATTGCGGACATCATGGCCGCTTAGAGTGTAGTCGCTGACAATTTTGCGCGAATCACGCGTCCCTAGGGTCATGCCGAAATTGCGCAGTTTAGCATTCTCGAATCCGGGCACAAATGCGCGCATGGCTTCAATTGCCATCATGGCCTGCTTTCGCCCTTCGATCTCCGCGGTGGTCAAATCCCAGACATCGGTGCAGTCATAACCGGTCATATAGACCATGTTAAGATTCGTGGCTTCACCCGCATCCGTGATCGTGCTCCAGGTGCCGCCAATACTTTTTAAACTTTCGGGGATAATTCCGGCTTCACGGGCAAGGTTAAAAGGTTTCTCTAAATACGTGCTGAACAGGTCGTCTTCCTTACCAGTGGTTTTAATTTTCCAAAGTTTGCTCCAATCCCCATAAGTGGACGGATTATAACGAATATATTCCTGAAAACGGGCTTTGTTGATCCCAGAGCAGGAGAATACCACTGTCACGCCGAGCATCTCATTTTTTGGCATCGTGACCATGGGAGCGCTTGCACGGTGAGCAACATCGGCATCACCGGAAGCATCAATGACGATTTTTGCAAAAATGGCTTTGCGCCCCATTTTGCTTTCGGTGATAACGCCTTTTAGGCCATTGTCTTCCAGAATTGGCGCCACTACCGAGCAGTGTAGCAACGGCCTGATTCCAGCTTCGCTGACCATATGATCGGCCACGTATTTGAACATTTCGGCATCCAGTGCTTCGCTTTGCGATTGAGCTTCTTTTTGCGTGCCGCCAAGGGCTTTGGCGCGCTGCTCGAATTCGATGCCAATGCCTTCAACATCTGTAGTGCCTTCATGCCGATACCATGCAATTGTCTCCACGCCGACCTGTGAGATCACGCCGCCAAAGCAGCCGTAGCGCTCTACCAATATAACATCAACGCCTTCACGCGCTGCTGCTATCGCTGCCGCCAGCCCGCCCGGACCACTGCCGACGACCAACACATCCGTTTCAGCAATAACTTCAATATTTTTTGGTGGTTCGATGATTTGTTTCATTTTCACCGCACAATTTCAAATATCTTCAAGCACCCCCCCTGATGTTTTTTGCCGAGCTTATCATCCAAACAGATCAGACACTAAAAAATTAGGAAGGGCATCTAAGACACCCTTCCTAATAGCACTACTAAAAGTTTCTAAAACTATTCTTCCAGAACCCACACGGGGAAGATGTCGTAAGTTTCCGCAGATCGTGGCACATAACCTTGAACACGAGTATTGATGGCTTCAAAGGCTACTTCTTCATAAAGGTAAATGAAGGGCGGGTTCTCCCGCATATACACCTGCAACTCTCCGTAAAGTGCGGCTCGGTCAGCTTGGTCTACGGTAGTTTCGATCTGTGTCAGGTAATCGTCAATGGTCTCATCGAACCAGGATGAATAACTGGCATCCCAACCGCGCAACGCACCGTTCAATCGCGGGTACGCTTCGCCAACAGCCGATGACCAGCTATCACCAAAGAGCGGAGGTAATTCTTTTGCGGCTTCCAGATCCCAATATTGCCCAGATTCCATGATTTCGAGATCAATTACGATGCCCACTTCGCCCAGATAACCAGCAATAGCTTCACAGACTTCTTCAAAGCTAGAGTAGGCACCCGCAGGGCATGCCATACCCATTTCGAAACCATCGGGGTAACCAGCATCGGCTAATAATCCAAGAGCTTTGTTTGGATCATAGCCAAAGGGATCAGCATTGTCATAACCTAATTCGCTGGTTGCTACGTAGCCAGTTGCGGGCTTGGCATAACCGTTGAAAAGAGCATCAACAATGGCATCAATATCCACAGCGTAGTTCATTGCCTGACGGACTTTTGCATCCATTGTCGGTTGATCTAAACCAGTAGTCAGGTTGTTGAAAGCAATATAGTAAATACGTGTCTTGGGGTATTGAATAACCTCAACGTTCTCGGCATCGGCAAGGCTTTGGGCTTCTTCAGCACTTAGCCGGGTAACGATGTCAACCTCACCCGTTTGAATAGCAGCAACGCGGGTGGCAGATTCAGGAATGGGGCGGAAAGTCAATGTCTCAAGTTTTGGTGCCCCTTTCCAATAATCTTCGAACGCCGCCATGGTAATATAGTCACCTTTGACCCATTCAACAAACAAATAGGGGCCACTTCCTACGGGTTGTTCTTCAAAACCTTCCTGACCAACTTCTTCAAAATATCCTGGCGGAATCATAGCCCAGTTATCAGCCATGATTGACAAGAAGAGCGCGTCAACGTCTTCAGTAGTAATCTTGACGGTGTACTCATCAACTTTTTCTACTGATTTAGCACTCTCCCAGTGGTATGTGTATTCAAAACCACCATTGATAGCGCGTTCCCAAGAGAATACTACAGCATCCGCGTTGAACGCCTCACCATTATGGAAGGTAATGCCTTCACGCAGGTAGAAGGTGTATTCTGTGCCATCTTCAGAAACTTCCCAGCTCTCGGCCATAGACGGAATAAGGTTACCATCATCATCAAAGCGCACGAGTGAATCAAATAGATTCCAGGCAGTAGTAGAAGCCTGCCGCTCTGCTGTCTGGGGTACATCCAGCGAATTGGGGAATGTAGTAACCGCTCTTACCAGGGTTCCTGTAGGAACTTCAGGCGGTTCGGGGTCTTGTGCGGGGCTTGCCGCAACAGTAAAGAGCGAAAAGACGGTAAGCAAGACAAAAATGCTTATTAATTGTTTCCGTGACATTATTTTTTCTCCTCTATCAATACATCATTTGAAATATAGGAATTCGGACAAATTTCTCATCTTCAGTTGATTGAGAACAACCTCCTTTCCACACATGTACTCACCTGATAAACACAGACGCTCGTGATTTTTTCTACGATTCGCCTGACCTTCGGACGAAAGTTTGGATATTTTTGTCATTGCGAGCCCCACCAGGGGCGAAGCAATCTCCAACTGAGTCTGAGATTGCCACGCTTTGCTCGCAAAGACAGGCTGAATTAGAAACATTTGTTTTTGTCCGAACTTTCATCTCAACTTGAGTTCGCATATTGACATGGGATTGTCACTGCGTCTACAATAAATAACTATACCATCTGGACGGTTTAGTTGTCAAACAATATCCGATGAACTTTTACGAAATATTGCACAAAATCGGCTATTTGGCCTTCACACGACAAAAATTTCTGGTGTCAATGGGAATGTAGATCAAACGCATTCGCGGGATTCGCTCTGCGAATGCACCTATTGACCTGAGCAGTTATGTTCAAACCATCTATAAAGAAAAGGATTGATTGAAGCTATGGGCATCGTCACTATTCACCATCGCAAATTCGACATCGATTGCATTATTTTCGACAAGGATGATACCTTGATCGAGTTCAATGCCTTGTGGGGGCCTCGCACAAAAAAATGGATCGAAGCGGTTATCCAATCTCTTGATTTGACAAATGAAGTACAAGAAAACATGTATGCTGTACTGGGATATTCACTAGAGCAAGAATGTGTGCTTGCAGAAAGTCCGCTGGCAGTTGCTTCGACTGGGACTCTCACCACGCTTATTGCTGGTGTACTTTACCAGCAGGGAATTCCGTGGCATGAGGCCTACAAACATGCCATATCATGCGCTCAAGATACGGTATTGGCACTCATCGATCCAGCGGAAATTCGTCCAAAAGGCGATGTCACAGGAGTTATGCACCAACTGGTGCAGGCGAATATCCGCATTGCGGTCATAACCAGCGATGACCGCCGCATGACGGAAGATACGCTAGCAATATTGGGCATCAAAGATATTGTGAGCTTTGTTGTCTGTGGAGATGACCCCGTTCCCAACAAACCTGCTCCCGATGCACTTTGGCAGGTTGCTGAATACTTTCACATAGATGCCAGCCGTATCATGATGGTTGGTGATACGGCGAGCGATATGCAATTTGCGATCAATGCGGGGGCAGGATTTCGTATTGGTATCGCTTCGAACTCTGGGAATGTTGCCTTGCTTACAGCATTAGCCGATGAAGTCGTTCCTTCGATTGATGAATTCGAAATTCAGTAAAAAAAGACATTGGCTCATTTTTAATAACAGCCAATGTCTTTTTTGTTTGGTTAGCAAAAGCCCGATTTTATTCTTTCTGATGCCGGTAATACTCTACCTCTGACACAAGAGGCGTGTTCCCCAGGATCAAATCGGCTGCTTTTTCGGCCAGCATCATCGTTGGGGCATAGTTATTCGCATTGGGCACGTAAGGCATTACAGAAGAGTCAACCACCCGCAGTCCTTCGATGCCATGCACCCTCATTGTTTCAGGATCGACCACGGCCATTTCATCCGTTCCCATTTTGCAGGTGCAGGAGGGATGGTATGCTGTCTCACCATCTCGCCCAACCCAATTTAGGATATCCTCATCGCTTTGGATTCCCGGCCCCGGTGAAACTTCGCCACCGTTATAAGGCTTGAAGGCCGGTTGATTGAGGATATCTCGCGCGCAACGGATCGCCTCGACCCACTCGCGGCGGTCTTGTGCGGTGGAGAGGTAGTTGAAACGTAGGGATGGGTAGACGGTTGGGTCCGCTGATTTGAGTTTTAATGAACCCCGAGCATCGGAATACATCGGCCCAACATGCACCTGGTATCCATGCCCACCGCTGGGCGAGGTGCCATCGTAGCGGATCGCCACAGGCAAGAAGTGGAACATCAGGTTAGGGTAATCAACATCCTCATTGCTGCGCACGAATCCGCCGCCCTCAAAGTGGTTACTCGCGGCTGGCCCTTTCTTGAATAGAATCCATTGCAACCCCACCCAGGGCTTGTTGTACCACTGCAGGGCCGGGTAGACGGAGACCGGCTGCTTGCAAGCATACTGCACGTAGACTTCAAGGTGGTCTTGCAGGTTCTCTCCTACGCCGGGCAGATCATGTACCACCGAGATTCCCAATGCTTCTAGTTCTACGGTGTTACCTATGCCCGAAAGCAGCAACAGATGCGGCGAGTTGATCGCACCCCCGCTAAGGATCACCTCGTCTGCATACACCTTCAGCGCTTTACCGCGTCCCTGGATGACTTCAACCCCGACAGCTTTTTTCCCCTCGAACAGGATTTTGGTCACGAAAGCCCTGGTCTCAACCTGCAAGTTGGGCCGATCCATTACAGGGTGCAGATAGGCGCGAGATGCGTTCAGACGCCGCCCACGGCGCACATTGCGGTCAAAAGCGGCGAAGCCTTCTTGTTTGTAGCCGTTGACATCATCAGTTAGTTCATGCCCTGCTTGCTGTACGGCTTCGAAAAATGCCCTAAATAGAGGGTTGGTAGCCGGACCGCGTTCCAACTCCAAGGGCCCCTCCGTGCCGCGGAATTCATCGCCGCCAGCTAGACAGCTCTCCATACGCTTGAAGTAGGGTAAACAATGGGCGTAATCCCAACCATCCATGCCAGGATCATCAGCCCAGCGCTTGTAGTCGAGCGGGTTACCGCGCTGGAAGATCATGCCGTTGATACTGCTGGATCCCCCCAATATCTTGCCGCGCCCCTGGTAAATGCGGCGATTATTCATAAACGGCTCCGGCTCCGACTCGTAACACCAATCGTAGTACTTGCTGCCTATCGGGTAAGTCAGAGCAGCCGGCATATGAATAAACAAATCCCACCAGGAGTCCGGGCGTCCGGCCTCCAATACGAGCACATTATGTTCTCTATCGGCGCTCAAGCGGTTGGCTAACACACACCCTGCCGAACCCCCGCCTACAATAATCGTATCGTACTGCTTCGAAGTATTCATTGCTTATCTCTCCTGAATAATGCTGAGCGCATTTTGGTTTTCGGTGCGCGAAATCTAGTAAAATGGATGATCAAATCCTTTAGAAGATCAAGCCTTGATTTGACAACTAAACCGTCCAGATGGTATAGTAAATAGTATTGTAGACTTAACCGAACTGTTGTGTCAATATATTATTCGTAATGTAATTCCAAATTCTTGGCAACAATAGAAGTTACCAGTTTACAGATGGAGTTATTTTATGCGTCAGCAGAGTAGACAAACCCGTCAGCAAATTTTCGAAGCTTGTAGCCGAATATTGCGAGATGAAGGTTTGACCAATCTTACGTTGGAAGCAGTAGCTGATGAGGCAGGAATAAGCAAAGGCGGCCTACTGTACCATTTTCCTAACAAAAAAACGCTTATCGATGCTTTATTCGAATATTACAACGATATATTCGAAACACGTTTGAAGGAATTGGCTGAGGTCGAGGGGGATGATGCAGGAGCTTGGTTACGAGCTTATGCTAAAGCATCTATCGAGCAAATTGCTGATCCAGATAATGCTAGCTTGTATGCAGGCTTATTTGCTGCCGAAGAACGCTATGACAGCGCCCATCAATTGATGCGACAAAAATATGTCAATTGGCAGCAACAGGTAGAAAACTGTGGCTTGGATCCTGTGCTGGCAACCCTAGTGCGTTTAACAGTTGATGGCTTGTGGTTTGCCGAGATGCATCGATATGCGCCGCCTGATGTGGAGTCTCGTGAAAGGATCATCGAGTTGATCTTTAATATGACCCATGGCCTGATTGACTGACAAATCTCAGGAGGGTTTCCCTGATTGAGATGGGAAAAGAGA
>CAYQQX010000124.1:0-13275 GCA_964419495.1 uncultured Anaerolineales bacterium | reverse complement strand
GTGCCATTTGGCCTTTTTTCAACCCTGCCGGGTTGACCTTTCGGGACAGCCCCATATTTCCGGCGGAAGCCATCGTCTGATAGTTTTTGCAGTGAAGTCATCCGTGGTTTTTCTCTATTGACACAATGAGGAACTATAAATGAAAAAGAACCCCCATAAACTTGGTATAGGCTCATTGGTTACGCAATTCACCGAAAAAGATAATCCCAACCATGCTCATCTTGCTCCAATTTGTCAGACATCCACCTTCGCACTCCCGGATGTGCAAACCGGGGCAGATATTTTCGCTGGCGAAAACGATGGCTTTAGCTACACGCGCGGCGATAACCCAAATTCACGTCAGTTGGCGCGCAAACTCGCTGCTCTCGAAGGCATAGATATTCTGAAAGCCAATCCCGATTCCGAAGTTGATGAACTGGTCAAGGGGCGCATGTTCGCATCGGGTATGGCAGCCATCACAACCGCACTAATGGCCCGGTTGGAAGCTGGCAGCACAGTCATCACCCAAAAGACGCTCTATGGCAATACCTACAATTTCATGAAGAAAATCGCTCCGTTGTACGGGATTAATGTTGTTTGGGTAGAAGGTAGCGATAATGCAGCTTGGCAGACTGCCTTCGAGCAACATCCGGATGCTGCGGTTGCCTATTTCGAATCACCCGCAAACCCAAACATGGAGATTGTCGATATCCCTCACGTATGCGCATTGGCAAGTGAATTCAACGCCTGGACATTCATCGATAACACTTTCGCCACACCTTACTGCCAACGCCCTTTTAGCCTGGGTGTTGATGTTGTCATTCACTCTACGACCAAATATCTCGGCGGGCATGGCACCATCATTGGCGGCGCGGTGATTTCGCGCCATCCTGATTTTTTCCACCCCATGGATGAGCGATTAATTTTGACATCGAAAGTGTTTGGGGGCTGTCCTAGTCCCTTTGATGCCTGGCTGACGAATATCGGTCTGAAAACTTTCGAGCTGCGCATGCAGCGCACTATCGAGAATGCCACTATCGCAGCGGAATGGCTCGAAGATCACCCGAAGGTTTCCAAAGTTTTATATCCAGGTTTGGAAAGCTTCCCCGGATATAAAACTGCGCAGGCGCAAATGTTCAATGGATTTGGAGGTATGCTTTCCTTTGAGTTAAGCGGCGGCTTTGATGCAGGTGTACAACTAATGCAAAACTTGAAGCTGATCACTCTGGCGGTAAGCCTGGGCAATGTAGACTCTCTAATCCAACATCCCGCCAGCATGACCCACGCCGCCATGTCCCCCGAAGACCGATTGGAGTTCGGCGTCACCGATTCGCTGATTCGCTTCTCCGTGGGCATCGAAAATATCGAGGATATAATCGCCGATTTAGACCAGGCATTAGATCAAGTATAATCATTTTTTGCTCTGAACACGGATCGCGAACTCATTGCATACAAAAATCAAGGAACCGTGTTCATTTAGAGAAGTCAAATGAACTACCAATTTGCCCGTGAACAACTACTCGATGCTGTTGATAAAGCCAATGAAGTCGATCTTATCCGTATGTCGGCTGGCAATATCAGCACGCGTACCGAAGATGGGCTGGTGGCTATCACCCCAAGCGGGGTCAGTTATCGCAACATGACCATCGAGGATATTTCGATTGTTGACTTGAATGGCAACCTGATTGAAGGGCTGAAGCCGTCATCCGAAACTCCCATGCACACTGCGATCTATCGAAATGTGCCTGAAACTGGCAGTATCTGCCATACCCACTCATCCTACGTAATCACGTTTGCCATGTTGGGTGAAGAAATCCCTATGGTAAATTTAGAGCTGATGGTATGTGGGGCGCCTATCCCTGTTGCGCCCTGGGCTTCCCCCGGCACCCACAAAGCCGGTGAAGTAGCCGTGGATATTTTCCGAAAACGCCCCGATCTCAAAGTTATTCTTTTACGAAAGCATGGCCTAGTAGCAATCGGAGAAAATTTAGATCACGCCTTTAATATGGCTTTCAATGCCGAAGTAGGCCTGGAGGCCTACTACCAAGCCCTTCAAATTGGAAAACCAGAACCGATTACTGAGGAACAGTTAGCTGAAATCAGAATCGCATACACCAAATAATCACGCTTCGGCGTGAAAGTGATCTGATGAACCAATTACAACCAGTCCTTGTCTCCCACTTATTTCCCGAATTGCTAGATGAATTAATAGTTCTTCTGAAGTCGCTTACTGAAGAAGAATGGGAACATCCTACTATCTGTTCGCCTTGGTCGGTAAAAGATGTTTGTACTCACTTGCTTGGCGTAGAAATTGGCAATCTGTCCTACAAGAGAGATCAATATTTTGGATTCGTCGAAATTGAATCCTTTGAACATTTGGTGCAATTGATCAATGAACAGAATGCTCGTTGGGTCGGCAGCGCTGGATATCTGAGCACTCCAATACTCATCGATTTGTTGGAATTTGCTGGTAAACAAGTATGCGAATACTTTCAATCTATCGACCCTCATGAGATTGGTGTTCCTGTAGATTGGATTGGGCCAGACCCAGCGCCCAATTGGGTTGACATAGCCCGAGAATACACTGAGCGCTGGCATCATCAGCAGCATATCCGCGACGCGGTCGGCAAACCAGGCTTGAAGGGCACAAGGTTCCTGGCCCCAATTTTGGATGCATTCATTTTGGGAGTTCCGCGAACATTTAGGGAAAGTATCAACGAGAAAGGCACAACAATTCAAATTAGTATTACAGGCTCTGTAATTAAATCTTGGGTATTGGTCTACACAAATTCTGAAAGGCAGCTTTACGAGGGCTCAGATAATAACCCAAGTGCCAGCGTCTCAATTCCAGATGACATTGCTTGGAGGCTCTTTACAAAAGGTATCACTCCAGAGGATGCAAAGAAACATGTACAATTATCCGGGAACCACTCCCTGGCTGAAAAAGTATTGGATACAATATCTATCGTAGGCTGAGCTTTATCTCAGTTGTCAGGAGGAAGAGATACTAGTAGAACTGAATATTACTGCCGCTGACAAAGATCTAAACTGCACGAAGCAAATCCTTAGAGTTGTGCGAAATTCCAAGGGTTCAACAAGTGTATCCTTTATCTCCAAAAGTTGTTTGCATTGAAGGTGAATGGGATGAAGTTATGGCATTAGTTAGGTTGTGCCATGAAAAAGTTCGCTCAAAAAGTACCCTCGTTCAAACAAAAATTGTGATCATTGATGAGGGAACGCTTCACTGAGCTTAATCAATATTTGGGAAATAAACACCGGGATAAGACAGATTTCTTATCCCGGTGTGATTATTAAATGGCTTATTTCTTATTGAGATAAAGCAGCATCGATCGCGGCCTGAAAATCTGTTGCTGGGCGGTTTCCAATTATAAGTTGACCATTGATCAAGAAACTTGGGGTGGAGTTGATGCCTGCTTGAACAGCATCTAATTGATCTTGAGCAACCTGATCAGTAAATTCTCCACTATCCAAACAAGCATTAAACTCATCCATATTAAGCTCAAGCGCCGCTGCAAACGACTCGATATATCGATCCACAGGGGCGTTTTGGCTGGAGTAGAGGGCAATCTGGTTGGCATAAATCAAATCATGGTATTCCCAATATTTGTTCTGGTCACCAGCGCAGTAGGCTGCTTCAGACAGTTTGGGAGATGTGGTTTGGTTGAGCATACTACCAACACTGCGCGAGACAAAATATACCTGACCATCTGCAACATAAGTATCGGCAATCAATTCGCCAGTGCTGGTTGCAAAATTCCCACAATGTCCGCAGCCAAAATCGGAGAACTCTTCAATGACGACTGGAGCTTCTGGGTCTCCCATGGCATTTCCAGAGGCATTGGGTCTTGGTTTGAGCTCAACTTCAACGATCTCTCCCAAAGGGGTTAGCGAACGAGAAATTGTTGGCAACATTAATACAGCTGCGATTATCAAAGCCAAACCGCTGACAATCAATATGGTTGTCATGCGTTGCTGTTTCTTTTGTTTACGACGTCTTTCTTGAATGGCTGAACGGCTCTGCATAAAAAGCTCCTTCTCAGGATAATTTCGGTTTTAGGGGTTCAAATTTTGCCATACCCTATAGGCGTTGTCCAGCAATAATCATCTCTGGAAATCACTTCTAAGCTATTTCTAATATTGTGTTTTTAACGCAAAAATATGGCTAAATCTAAAATTCCATACTCGGAAGCTAAATATACTGTCGCTAACCCCAATGCGTTGGTACTCATGTGCATGATCACCGCTGGCCAAATTGAACCACTGAGGTGATACAAGTAAGAGAAGATCAAACCAAGAATGAAGATCGGAAGAATCGCTTCAGGCTGGAAATGGATCATAGCAAATAGTGCCGAGCTGATCAACGCGGATCTCATCCAACCATAACGTTGCTTTAACCCTGCAAAAATAAATCCTCGAAAAATGATTTCTTCAACGATGGGCGCCACAATCGCACCACCAAGGAAAATCAGATTTGGAGAAATTGTGCCGTCAAAAAGGGGGGCGAAATCCGGCTGAACTTGAAGATTAAATAAACCAATGAAGTATCCATATCCCAAATTGAATACCCATGAAGCGATCATCAAACCACATCCCACAGCTAAACTGCTGGGTCGAAACTTTCGCAAACCCATATCAGCCCAAGTACCATGGTTTTTCCAAATCCCCAAATACCAAACTGGAACAGTGAACAACAATTCACCGAAAACCAGAAAAATACCTACATCCATATTTGGCAGCAAGAAAATGATCAACATCAAGATGACGATCAAGAAAAATAGTGAGGCGATACCAATCCAGGTATCTCGCACAGACCAAGGGATTTCGAATGGACGCACTTCGTCAATTGAATTCAAATTTATGTCCTATTCAGTTATTGATTCATCCAATTCTAAACTTACAGGCTTCGTGACCCATTGCCCTGCAAGCAATTTCATCGACACTCTTTTCCTCACCGCTAGCCCAGGAAACACATGCTTGAATCAAACCTATGGTATACCAGCAGACAGGCTGATCATCTTCCTGATCAATGGCGGCATCACTGGAAGTATCCACAAAAATAAGCTCTCTATCAAGCAAGTGAACCGAGACATCGCCATCAGGTTTATTCATCATACCAGCAAGCATCTTGAGGGCGAAACGGGGACCCAAAAGACGGACGAGAGGATAAACTATCCATCCTTGAAACTTTTTACCAAATACTTCATACCAAACATATCGACCGATTCGGTTGAGGGTTCCGCGTGCTCCACTGCCATAATATGCCCGAATGGCAGCCAAAACTCTTGAGAATTCTGCACAAGTCAACGCACTGCGATTAGCTCGATCCATTCCCTTAATAATTTCGGCATCATGCAGAATCATTTCAAAACTATACTCTCCAATTTCAGACCGAACCGCCTCTAAGAAATTGTGAGAATATGCTTTTGGTAATTGTCGATTAAGTCTGGACGCCATTAGCCTATCGGATCGCCAACCTCGAATTGACAATAATCATCCCCCATAGCGATACAGGATGTTTCGCGAATATCGATATCCACTCCCGTAGCCCATTTAACCGCCTCACTCAGTGATCCCACATACAGGTGGCAAATTGGCTTATCGCTGGTACGTCCGTTGCAAATTGCGCAGGTCCGTTCGACGTATATCATCACCCCATCTTTTTCTCCGGCCCAAGCTTCAACCTGAGGGTTGCTTTTCTTCAGGGCATCGGCAATGCTGTTGAGCACAAATTTTATGCGCTGCTTCTGGGGTAGCGCTTTCAAGGCGATGCCAGCCAAGCCCATCAAGGCGGGCTGTTCATTGACTCCATATTGAAAGGATGCTTTGCCAATTCGCTTTAGAATACCACGCCCGCCGCGTCCATAAAATTCTTCAATGGCCTCATTAAAACGCCCATATTGAGAAGCCGGAATTCCTGGCTCCAGGTTATCAGGAGGAAAGTTGCCCACAAATCGCTCAAGTCCCGTTGTGCGCAAGACGACGTTTAAACCATTTTCGCCCATCACTTCCTGAGCAGCGACCAATGCTTGTCGAACTAGGGCATTTACAATATAGGCTTCTTCTCTTTCGGCCATGATTTCCTCCAGGAGGCAAAAACTAGCTAGCAAACTTGAACACCCCAAAGGTGTCCACAATGATATTCTTAGAACTTACGCAGTTGGACGGGGAAATTGCCTCGCTTCAAGTGCGTAACTCCTAATTTTAATAATTTATGCTGTCTCAAATACCGAATACCGTTCACCAGTAGACGCGAATCCGGTTTTTTCGTACAGGGATAACGAGGCGCGGTTATTTTCTTGGGTGTTAACGGTAACTTTTTGAATACCTCTGCGCTGAAAATTCCTCAGCAAATCTTGCACCAGGGTGTATCCCACGCCCAAACGTCTGGCACGCGGATGTACAGCAAGTCGAGCTAAATGTCCATCCGAATTATTCGCAGTGCTTATCTGATAACCCAGGATACCTGCCGTATCTTCAGCTATCGTTGCCAGGTTTGCATGCTGATAAGCAAGGGTTAGTAAATCAATGGAATGACGCCAAACTGGGTCAAAAGCTTTTTGATCTAATTGATGGACGAGCTTGAGATCATCGAAATTCATCAAGCGGATGCTATAGGGTGCATCTAATGGAAAGTCGTCGAATCGTTGGCCTCGGTCTTCCCAACGCAACATCATTACATCGTAAGTGTGCGTAAAATTGCTGTTTTGCAAAATTCTTTGAAACCAGCTCTGAAGCGGTAAGGCCGCAATTGGCGTTGAATCTCCTAGCAAGCGGTCTGCCACCGGCCACATCATCTCCCAAGTTTCTTCTACCCCCAAAACTGTCGATACAGCAAACAGCCTAACCCAAGACAGATCAGGAATATCAGGAGGACACGCCAGAGCAGCCAAGATTTGCCCGTCGCGTTCAGCAACCAAATAAGGTTCTAGTCCCAGCCAATCTAATGGTGACCGCCAGCCCAAATGTCTATGAACATAAGGGCTAAAGTGGATGAGAGTGGCTAATTTATGGCGGTCATCTTCGGTGGCTGACCGGATGGCTATGCGGCTAAGGTCTGTTGGTTTATTTAAAATCATGTTTTTCTTGGCAACAAACCTGCTCCATTTAGCGCCCCATGAATCGGCCAGGCAATGATAGTAAACGCTTGAGTAAGCGTTGCTTAAGATTGGGCTTTTCGACACCATTGACCCCCGCCTGCATCGTGGACAAGGCTTCCAAGGATCGGCCAGTTTTCAATTGCAATGCAGAGAGTGATTTCATCACATCCATGCGCAAATCATCAGCACCAATCTCTTTGAAAATTCGAGAGCTTTCTTCGTAATCAACGATGGCATCTTCCAGCTTTCCTAACGCTTCCAAAGCTGAGGCACGGTTTCCAAGAGCCATTGCCTGGCGATGTGAGTCTCCAGCTTTTTGAAAGATCGAAATTGTCCCATCAACTGCATCAAAAGCTTTTTGGGCATCCCCAGGGTCATCTATTTGCAGCAAGGCCACACAGCGATTGTTGGCCATTTCGGCTGCCAGAATTTCTTCACCCAACGACAAATATCCTTCTTGTGAAGCCGCAAAAAATTGCGCCGCCGACAAAAAATCCCCCTTGGAATAAGCTGTTTTGCCTTCGGTTTCCAATTGTTTCGGGGTGATGGTTTCTGCTGAATTCTGCATTTTAGTTTATGAGATATAAAGTTAAGAGTTAGAGGGTGATATCTAAAAGGCCTTCGGCAACAGAACGAAGTTGATCAACAGACATTCCACTCAAGCGTTGAGCAAGCTCTAAATAGGGTTGATTAATGGGCTTAGAAACGAACTCCTGAAGTTCTGGTGGCAACTCCAAGAACTTTTCGATGTTCCGTTCTTGTATAACCCACTGACCCACTGGACCTGCTTGATCGCGCAGTTCTTCAATGGTGATATTTAATTCCTTGAGCAAAAACTCCAATTCAGGCAATGGGATCGGTCGTTCGCTGCGTTCATATGCTCGCAGCATACCGATAGAAATACCCACCTTATCAGCCAATGCCTTCATGGTCAGATCCGCCTCCTGGCGAGCCAGCCGCAATTTAGCACCAATGATCCGCCTGCGAAGCATAACCATTTTGTCGAGATTGGCACGATCAAACTTTTTTTCCACAGAAACGGACGAATCGCCCCAAAAATTGTCCAGCGGGGCATCGAGATAAAATGCCAATGTTTCAAGTTCAGGAAGAGATGGTGAATTATCACCTTTTTCGTAGGCTGCAATTCGCTTACTTGAGACACCAAGAACATCACCACATTGTTTCAGGGTTTTCCCAGCTGACATGCGTGCGTCCCGCAGCAAAACACCTAGTTTTTTAGCACGGATCTTAATTGCGATTGGCACTGCCATTTTGAATATACTCCAAATTTCTCAAAACTATCTTCTTCGTCGACGCTGTGGGCTGCGCGTGGTTTGCAGCATATCAGTAGATACTGCTCCAAATATATCGGCGGTAAGCTTGAAACCTGATGCAACCAATCTTTCACCAAATAAGGGGCGGATTCCAGTGGGCTTGAGTTCTCCAATAATTTTGCCATTCTCATCGATGCTGGATTGTTCAAACCTGAAGATATCCGTCATGACAACTGTTTCCCCCTCCATGCCCGCAACCTCGGTGATGTAAGTCACTTTCCGAGAACCATCTTTCAAACGCGATTGCTGAACAATCAAATCTACAGCGGAGGCGATCTGTTCGCGAATAACCTTAAGTGGCATATCAAGGCCGGACATCAATGCCATGGTTTCAACACGAGAGAGGGCGTCTCTGGGCGTATTTGCGTGGGCCGTCGTCAAGGAGCCATCATGCCCTGTGTTCATAGCCTGCAACATATCTAAGGCCTCACCGCCACGAACCTCACCTACGATAATGCGATCTGGTCGCATGCGAAGGGAATTGCGAACCAGGTCGCGAATATGCACTGCACCAATACCTTCCACATTGGGCGGTTTTGTCTCAAGCCGCACAACATGTTCTTGCAAAAGCTGCAACTCAGCAGCATCTTCAATGGTCACGATCCGCTCATCGGAGGGAATGAAACTCGACAAAATATTGAGCAACGTTGTCTTTCCCGAACCCGTTCCACCAGAGATGATGATATTCAATCTACTGACGACACAGGCCTTGAGGAAATTGGCCATGTTTTCTGTAATCGAACCGAATTCTATCAACTGTTGAATACTCAGTTTTTCTGTGGCAAATTTTCGGATGGTGATCGATGGACCATCTATGGAAACGGGCGGAACTACCGCGTTGACGCGCGATCCATCGGGCAAACGGGCATCCACCGTGGGATTATCCTCATCTACTCGGCGTCCTAACGGTAGGATAATACGATCAATTACTTGCAGAACGTGATTATCATCACTGAAGGTGATATTGGTCTTGACAAGTTTGCCGCTTCTTTCGACATACACGTCTTCAGGACCATTGACCATGACTTCAGATACACTTTCCTCATCTAATAAAGATTGGATGGGGCCATATCCCAACAAATCATCTAAGACATCGCGAAATAGTTGAGCGCGCAGGCTCTGAGCAAGATTTAGGTTGGTTCGCGCGTAAGCCTCCTCCAACATCTTGTATGCAGCTTGCTGCCTTTGCTTAATAGGAGGCGGATTACTCTCGAACTCTTGTGTCAAACTCTGGATCAGGTATGCTTTTACCTTTTCCATATCAACGCTCTGGGATTGATTTGGCGATGTCATTCTGCCTTTTTCTCAGCTTCCGAAGCGGGGCTCAACCAAAGGATATGATCCAAATTGACAGTCAGAAAGTCAGATCGGTAAATTTCTTCCCCGCGGGCATTCAAAACCACAGCATCTGTAACAGCAATAAATTTATCAGACTTATTCAATTCGTCCTTCAATCTTTCGCCAGGACGCACATAAATATCCCCAACAATTCGTATGGTCAGGGTTTGAATAACTGTTCGCACAACATCCTTCGATATTACATTTGTAAAATATTTCCCCTTATGATCAACATGCATGCCCATAAAAGTTTTCTCCTCTCAGGCGGCGATACCAACAAATTATCGCTAATATTAGGCCCTGTTGGCAATAGGGAATTTCTCTCGAGAACAAGCTGTATTCGAATTCCGTTCGTTTCTCTAGAAAATGTCTGAATGTCAACACTACCATGTTCATTAGTCAGGATTTCCGTCAGGGTATGGCATAGTGTACCCCAAACCAGGACGGGTCACAATATATCCAGGTTGTTTTGGGTTATCTTCTAGTTTCTGACGAAGCCGTGAGATGCTCACCCACAATACTTCTTTATCATCTCGATAAGATTGCCCCCATACGTTCTCCAATAATTCTTCAGAAGTCATCACTCGCCCTTGATTTTGCACAAACTGAAGGAGCAGGCGGTATTCTGTGGCCGAGAGTTGTATCTCGGTATCCCCAAGGTATACCTCCGCCCGAGCAAAATCCACACGTAGCTTATTATGCGTGAACACAGATTGCTGGAAAGTACTATCTGCAAATTGCGCTCTACGCAGCACAGCTCTTACGCGGGCAAGCAGCTCAGTCACGGAGTAAGGTTTCACAATATAATCATCAGCACCAACATCCAAACCACGCACACGATCGCGCTCATCTCCGCGGGCAGTAACTATGACGATTGGGACAGTGGAGAATTTACGGATTCTCTCGCACGCCTCGATTCCGTCAATACCTGGCATCATCACATCTAACAACACCAGATCTGGACGATTGGCGTCCACGGCATCAACGGCTTCCTGTCCATTGGATGCTGTTATCACCCTATAGCCCGCACTGACGAGATTTGCTTCCATCAAACGGACATAGCGAGGCTCATCATCGACAACTAATATTTGAGCACTCATAGTTCTTTCTCCTGATTATCATAAGATCTCTTAATAGGAAGGTATATATGGACTGCCATGCCTTTCCCTGTATCAGACTCAGCAAAAATCTCTCCACCGTGAGCCCGTACAATTTGGTGACAAATATACAAACCCAACCCAGTACCAGAAGCTTTATTTTGGTGCGAGGCCAAACGATAAAATCGCTTAAAAATATCTTTGACGTGCTTTTCAGGAACACCAGGTCCGGAATCACGCACCTCGATATGCGCTCGTTCTTCTTCCCAACTTAACGATATACATACTTCAGAATTTGGGGCATACTTTGCAGCATTGTTGACAAGATTATCCAATACTTGCACTAACCGTGCAGGGTCAGCTTCAACTGTCCTTGATGAAACATTAATATTCGTTTGAAAATCCAAATTGCGATTGCCTGCTTGCATGCGTTGAACAAAATCATGAAGAAGTTTAGTTAGTCGCACTTTTTGAAATTCCATGGGAAGTGTTCCAGCTTGCAGACGCGATGAATCAAGAATATTGTCAATGATCTCCGTTAAGCGGTCAGCTTCTTCATCGATGATCGTTAAAAATTCACGCCGAGTACGTTGATCCCATTCAGTATCATCACGCAACAGGGATGTTGCATATCCTTTAATAAACCCCAACGGAGATCGAAGTTCATGGGAAACAGTAGCCACAAACTGTTCTTGAAGACGGTCGAGGCGTCTTTCTGCTTCAAGTTTAGCAACCCGTTCAACCAACTCTTGGCGTTCGAGCAGTTTCTCTACATGTTCAGCAATTAATTCCGCAAAGCGGATTTGTTCTGGTAAATAAGGTGGACCTCCAAATCGAATGAACACCAATGCATTCGAAATCTGATCGCCGGTTTTCAATGGTAACCCAAGAAAATCTCGTTGGTTCAAGCGTTGGTCAACATCTTCATTCGATTCAGAAACGAATAAATCTCCCCGAACAACCATCTTCGCAAATTTGATTACATCACGTGCGATGTTTTCTCCCCATTCCATATCTGCTTCAATACGCCTGCCGCGCCCTATGGAGCGTGCATAAGTCGGATATAGAGTTTCATCTTCCTGATATTCATACAACACGATGTTATCGAAAATGAATGCTGGACGTGCCAACCGGAAGATTTCTTTTAGGGCAGTTTCAGAGTCGAGAACCTGAATAATTACACGTCCAATTTCATAGAGTGGTCGATACTCCTCAGGCTGTAACTTTTCAGATATTTCTTCAACTCTAGAATTTGTCACGTTTTTTGCCTAAATTTCTGCAATATTGAGGGTGAATTCGAAATAAGATCCCTGGCCTTCTTTAGATCGCACAACAATCTCTGATCCATGGGCATCCACAATCTGACGAGTCATGGCCAATCCCAAGCCTGTACCACCATATCGGCGAGTGGAAGAGCCATCTAATTGGTGAAAAGGCTCGAAAATTTCATCTATTTTTTCTTGTGCAATACCAATACCAGTGTCATACACATACATTTTTACATAGGCATCATCAACATTCACTCCAATTTGAACATCCCCCCCTTTAGGTGTGAACTTCACCGCGTTATCGATTAAATGTGAAAGAGCCCAGGGTAGCTTTTGACTATCAATCATCACCGCAGGAATATTAGGTGGAATTTTCGACTGAAAACTTAGTCCCTTCTCTTCACATCGGCTTTGCGCATTTTCGAGAATATCATTCAAAATATCCATCAAGTTTGCTGACCTGATGTCAACATCAATTGCGCCTTGAGAATAAGCTGAGAATTGGATCAAGTTTTCAATTAATCCTCCCAAGCGCCCCTCCGCTTTCTTCATCACTCTGACAGCATCTGCTTGCTGTTTGTTTAATTCACCAAGGGCATTCTCATCCAACAATTCGATATACCCCTTGAGATGCGTAAGCGGTGTGCGTAGTTCGTGAGAAATATTTGAAACAAAATTAGATTTCAGTTGGTTCAACTCTGAAAGTCGGTTTAATGCCTGCTCTAATTCAATTGTGCGTTCAAGCACACGGGCTTCCAACTCTTCATTTGCTCTCTGGAGTGCAGACTGAAGCTGTAAGATCTGCTCCGTAACTGCTTGATCTAAAGACTCTCGGCTGATCAAGTTCAATTCGAGTAAAGCCTGACCAATCAATTTTGCCTGACCGGCATCTTTCATTGTCTTCTGGTAGGCCAAAGCCTGTATTAACTCATCAGGTTTTAGAATCTCCCGTTCAACCAAGTAATCTCCTAAACGTGGGACTAATACCTCTGGTGATAAATTTAAATCAGGCAGCATCCCCGTTTGAATCTTTAAATTTCTTTCTGCAAGAATGGCAGAAACAGCCATATTAGCGCCACAGTGTTCACATTGACTGGCTTTCGAGTCAACCTGTTGACCACAATTTGGACAGGAAATTTTT
>CAYQQX010000123.1:0-13420 GCA_964419495.1 uncultured Anaerolineales bacterium | reverse complement strand
CTTAGCCGATCAGCAGCGCCTGAAACAAGTCCTGCTCAACCTGTTGAGCAATGCGGTCAAGTACAATCCCCGTGGAGGTAAAGTGAGCATCCACACTGAACTGCAGTCGAATGACTACTTGCGCATCTCGATCACAGACACAGGCATGGGCATCTCCGCCAAGAAACTGGAGAAGCTCTTTGTGCCCTTTGAACGCCTGGAGGCCGACACCAGCGGGGTGGAGGGCACAGGATTGGGCCTGACATTGTCCAAGCGGCTGGTGGAACTAATGGGTGGGCAGATCGGGGTTGAGAGCAAAGTTGGGGTGGGCAGTACTTTCTGGTTTGAGTTGCCTTTCTCGAATGATCCAGTCGTCACCTCATTGGTTGCGGAGAAATCGACTGGTCCGCTAACCAGCCTAAAAGACACCAGCATGAAGATTTTATACATTGAAGACAACCCTGCGAACTATGAGTTGGTCCGGCAGGTATTGGATGAATATCCGCAGATCGAACTGATCGGCGAAACACATGCGCAGGCAGGTATTGAGACAGCCCGCCAGCAACAACCCGACTTGATCTTGTTAGACCTGCATCTGCCGGGCATCGATGGGGGGCAGGCATTAGGCCTTCTCAAGCTTGAGAAAGAAATCCAATCCATTCCAGTAGTCGTAGTGAGCGCGGACGCCACGCCTAAACGCATCCAAAGATTGATTGACCAGGGTGCGGAGGCGTACTTGACCAAACCATTGAATATCAAGGAATTCATCCGCCTGATCGATAAGCACATAAAGGGAAAATCAAATGAGCCAGATACCCTCTAAGGATCCAAAAATATTGATTGTCGATGACAAGCCTTCTAATATCCTTTTACTCGAAGGAGTTCTCGAAGAAGCGGATTTCACAAACTTCAAAAGCATTAATGACTCAAGAGAAACTATGGCAACATTTCAAGAATTCAAGCCAGACATAATTCTTTTAGATCTACACATGCCCAACTTGAATGGCTTTGAAGTGATGAAACAAATCAATGATGTAATACCCCCAGATGCATATCTTCCAATTCTTGTCCTAACGGCTGATGTAACAACTGAAACAAAACGTCGTGCTCTTTCTGATGGGGCTACTGATTTTTTGACCAAACCATTTGATCCTGTCGAGGTTTTACTCCGTATCCGCAACTTATTCCACACTCGCTCATTGCAAATACAGCTTCAAAATCAAAATCAAATTCTTGATCTCAAAGTCCGTGAAAGAACCAAGGAACTAGAAGAATCCCGCCTAGAAATCCTGGATCGACTGGCACGTGCAGCTGAGTATCGAGATGATGATACCGGTGAACACACCCAAAGAGTAGGAAAAATGGCAGGTGATATTGCAGCGCGACTGGGTTTGCCCCGTGAGCAGGTAAAACGAATTACTTTGGCTGCTCCCTTACATGATCTCGGAAAAATCGGAATACCGGATGCAATTTTATTAAAGCCTGGCAAGCTCAATTCAGAAGAGTGGGAAATTATGAAAACGCATACAACAATTGGTGCCAATATAATTTCTGGCAGTAATTCCCCCATTTTGCAGTTGGTTGAAGAAATTGCATTAACCCATCACGAACGCTGGGATGGGACTGGTTATATGGGGATGGCGGGTGAAGATATCCCCCTTTCCGGAAGAATAGTAGCTGTAGTAGATGTGTTTGATGCACTAACACATGAGCGGCCTTATAAAAATGCCTGGCCTGTTGAAAAAGCCTTGGCGGAAATAGAGCAGCAGAGTGGAAAACAGTTTGACCCACATATCGTAAAATTGATTTTGGGCAATATTTCCGAAAGCATGAAAACAGCTTTACAGTAATTTCCGCGTTTCCTAATTTAATGCTAAATTATTCAGCAGCCTGAAAGCTTGTACAACATTGCCATCAAATCTTTTGAACTGAAATTCTCCTGCATCAATTCCTGTTTGTATGCCTGGGCATACTCCTGAGCATCTTCTTCACTAATCATTTCAGGGATGAGATGTGTGGTGCAATCCCGGTGAATTTCAGCCAGGGATACAGGGATATCATGCTGCTGACGACTGACCGCGGTCTGCAATCGGCAGTCTGCGGTCCTTTTAGATTTTCCCCAATCCCTGCAATACACGCTCTGGGGTCAGTGGGAAATCATCGAACCACACGCCCGTAGCATCGTGCACTGCGGCGATAATCGCGGGCGCCAGAGGGATGTAGGGCATTTCGCCCATGCCGCGCGCCCCCCATGGCCCAATGGGATCAGGGTATTCGATAATCACAGATCGCACCTGATCCGGCACATCCAACACACCAGGAATCAGATACGTCGAAAGATGCGGTGTCAGGGTGTAGCCGTC
Source organism: uncultured Anaerolineales bacterium (assembly GCA_964419495.1). Lineage (GTDB taxonomy): Bacteria > Chloroflexota > Anaerolineae > Anaerolineales > UBA11858 > NIOZ-UU35. Next base: position 11,078 of record CAYQQX010000123.1, on the reverse strand, counting down.
CTCCTGGACGAATTTCTCCATCAGGGCATAGCCGGCGGCCTGAACGATAGCGCCTTCCGTCTGACCTTCAACCTGCTGAGGATTGATCGCCTTGCCCACATCGTTGGCCGAAACAATGTCTATCAGGCGAATTTTCCCCGTTTCTGTATCGACCTCAACCTCCACTGCCTGGGCCACATAGCCATAGGAGAAATTGGGAATGCACTCCCCGGTGTCGGGATCAAAGGGCGTGGTTGCTGGTGGTCGATAGACATATTCGGCCATGGCTGGACGCTCCTCGTCCTGCCACTTCTCCAAAGCTGCCGCCACCGCACCCCGAACCGCATTGCCCGACATGAAGGTCATACGTGAGGCCGAGACACTGCCGGAGTTTTCCGTTTCGGCTGAATCTTCCCCGATGAATTCGATCATCTCTAAGGGAATGCTCAAAGCCTCGGCAGCCATCTGCTGGATCACAGTATGCGTTCCCTGCCCCACCTCCGCTGCGCCATGCCGCACTACAGCTCGTTCAATTTCCACCTCGCCGTAAAGTTCCACAGAAGCCCAGGAGTTCTCAGGAAATCCATAGGAAAAGCCGACATTTTTAAAACCACAAGCAAAACCTCGGCCATGAACAACTGATCGCTGTCGGCTGTCAGCTGTCCGCTGCATGTCCTGAGTGCTATCGAAGGATCGGCTGTCGCCCCACTGGGCGACCTCAGCGCACTTCTCCACCACCAACGGCATACTGACGCCTTTGGGCATCGGTGTATTGACCGAAAGAATAGAGCCATCCTTGACGATGTTGCGCATGCGAATATCTACCGGATCCATATCCAAAGCTTTGGCCAACTTATTCATCTGGCTTTCGGCCGCAAAGGCTCCCTGGGGTCCGCCAAAGCCGCGGAAGGCGCCGCCGGGAATATTGTTGGTGTAAACAGCATAGGAATTCACATGCACATTGGGGATTTCATAGGGACCGGTGCACATCAGGGTAGCATTGCCTAAAACCTTGGTGCTGGTGTAGGCATAGGCGCCACCGTTAGCGATGACTTCGACTTCCACAGCCGTCAAGTTGCCGTCTTTTTTAGCCCCCCAGCGCGTGCGCAGATGATACTTGTGCCGTTTGTGATGGCCGATCATCGATTCTTCGCGATTCCAGATGATCTTCACCGGTCGATTGATGCCGCGTTGGTGCAATCGCCAGGCGGCTAAGGCCAACACGATCTGCACCGATAGGTCTTCACGTCCACCGAAAGCGCCGCCAACCGCGGGATGGATAACGCGGATCTGCTCCTCAGGCAAGCCCAGGGAATGCGCGATTTGTTCACGCTCTTCATGCAGCCACTGACTGGCACAGGCAACGGTCACCCGCCCCTCTTCGTCGATATAACCAACTCCAGCTTCGGGTTGAAGATAAGCATGTTCCTGCTCGGGAGTTTCGTATTCACCCTCGATGATCACATCTGCCTCCTCAAAACCCTGCTTCATATCCCCTTTGCGGATCTTGTAATGCAGCATGATATTGCGTTCTGTGTCGGGATGAACCAGAACAGCATCTTCTTGCATGGCCTCCCGGGCGTCGGTGACAACCGGCAGGTCTTCATATTCCACCTGGATCAAATCCCGTGCGGCAGCGGCAGTCGATTCTGTTTCGGCGACTACGCAGGCTACTTGATCACCGATGAAACGCACGCGGTCAGCGTTCTCCTTATCGGAGCCAGGCCCACACAACACCGGCTGATCGGGCATGATCAGGCCGTACTCATTGACAGGCACATCTTTTGCCGTAAATACTGCAATCACACCCTCTAGAGCTTCCGCCGCACTCACATCGATTTTCTTGACAACGGCATGGGGCCGGTCAGCGAAGAGGATCTTCATGTATGCCTGATCGGGCATGTTGATATCACCGGGGAATAAGGCATCCCCAGTAACTTTGTCTTTGGAGTCAACTCTATTGATTGATTTTCCAACTGTGGACATAGGTGATCCTTATCTGAGTTTCAGGGTGTCATCCTGAGCGGAGCGAAGGATCTCACTAAACTTTTCGGCGAGATTCCCCTCGGACTTGCCATCGGGGCAAGCTTCGCGCCTCACAGCGCACAGAATGACAGCCTTTTTCTTATTTATTCGCTATTCGCTCCTGCTCCATTTTCAAAATGCGGCGCAAGATTGCTAAAGTCGTGGCATAGGTGGGATCCATACCGAAATAGGATAACGAACTCTCACCCAAGTTTTTTCCTTTGCTCAAGGGCGTATCCGAAGCGTAATGCATCAAGCCAAAATCGAAGGGCAGATTCTGCAAATAGATAATTTCATCGATGGGATGTCGCTTGGGGCGGTGCATTTCATAAACTGCAGAAAGGTACGGCCCGGCTTCCATTTCAATATCTGTATAACCCTCCCGGTAAAAGACATCCATGTAAGAAGCGTTTTGTAAAAATGTCCCTTGTACGGTGACCGCTTTCTGATTGTCAAGCACAGTACCATAAACCAGGTACGGAGCTACATCCGCGGCGGCAAAGGCATTCGAGAAAATGAAAGTGCTGCGCGAATGCTCATCGTGCACCACATTGGGGATCATCACGTCTCCGATGACTCCGTTGAGGGTGGCAGCCTTGCCCATGATGTACACACCCAGAACATCGCCGGCGTGCGTGGCAACTTCAGTCAAGATGTTATAGGCGCCTAACCCCAGGGGGTAGTCAATGTTCAGGATCAGGGCATCGCTCTCTACCAAACAATCATAATTCCGATCACAAATGCGCGGGTCCATCAAATCCAAGGGCGCCTTAGCCAGTTCGATGAGCTGGGCATCCACATCGAAGAAGTGCTTGCTGTCAACGCGGGTTATTCCATGATCCCGCTCGTAGCTGATTCTGGCATCATGATATTTCTGCCCCTGGGGTGTCTGCAAGAATTTTTTCATCACATAGTAGAGAAAATTTTCCTGGCTGGAAGGCACCATCTGGGTTTGAATATCTACCCATTCTTGCAGTAGATCTGCATCAGCAGAGCTCTCAAGATAACCGAGCAACTTTTGTCGCTCTTGTAGTGCATACCCCGACAACAGATTCACCAGGCTGTGCGTATTGCTAGAGACAAAATATACCGGGCGATTACGAATATCAGGGCAGGCGGCCTCAATATTTGCCCACCAGGCATTGGTGGCGCGACGATATTCCATCAGCGTGCCATCCAAGAGACGAATCTGGAATTGGGCAGGTTTTTCTTCCATCATCTTCATATTCGAGACAAACTCATCACCCCAGACCACCCGCAGGCGTTCCAAGTCATCCAAAGGGATCTTGAGGGCTTGGGCTAACTCGGCGGTGGAATTGTTTTCGACAGAGATTGTCTCAGGCAGCATCTTCAGCATTTTATGGAATTTTCCCCACTCAACCTGGTAGGCGGTGATCAATGGCAAAACATCGTCGATGTCTGAGCGGCTGGCGATGATGCAAGCCAGGGTTTCCTTCTCATCGAAATAGCAGCGCCTTCTTCTAGCTCGCGCCCGGACCACCTGCCAGCTTTCAACATCTCCTATCCCTTCACGCTGAAATACCTGGATACTTTGACCCAGTACAATGGTTTTTACCTGATTGACACAGTCTGGCAACCGCAAGATACTGTACACAAATGCCGACAAATCCGGCTGACGGTCGCGCGCCCCAGGGTGCAGCAACGAGTTCATCCCCGAATGAACTTCTTCCAAAGTGCGAATCTGCACCTCAGATGTGGAGCGCAGCAGCGAATAATATGTGCGCTGATAGAGTTCCACTTCTTCAGAGGCGGTATAGGGGACAGTTCGTTCCATCGTTTATGCTTCCTGCGCTACGGGCGCACGCTGCTCTTTGGTCGGCCGCTCCACCAGATAAACGCCCAACAAAATTGCCGCGCCGCCTAAAAGTGAGGCCAACAATATGGGTTCAGCCAAGATGACTGCCGCGATGCCCACAGCCACCAGGGGCTCCAAATAAAGGTAGGCGCCAACCTGAGATGCCGGGATGGCTTGCAGAGCGTCGTACCAGAAGACATAGGCTAAGCCTGAACAGGCAACGCCCAAGAAGAGGATGCCCCACCAACCATTCAAGGTAAGCTGGGGAATTTCCCCAATTCCAGGACCAGTAAAGAATCCAATCGACGAAATCAACCAACCAAAGCCCATCACATAGAACATCATCCAGGCCGGTGAATGCTCGCGCAAGCCCCGCCTGGAAAGCACAGAAAAGATGGCCCAGTTGGGCGCGCTGGCCAGGATATACAAGTTGCCCGGCATGCCTTGCGCATCCATACTCAGATTGCCCAAATCGCCGCCGGAAACCACCAGCAGCACACCTACACTTGCCAGCGCAATGCCACTAACCTGCAGCCAATTCAACCGTTCCTTCAATACCAAGACGCCCAGCAGAGCCATGAATATGGGCGTAGTTGCCACGATCCAGGCCGTAGTAGAGGCCTGGGCTGTCTGCAAACCAGTGGATTGTAACCATTGGTGGTAGGCAATGCCCAGGAACCCCAGCAGCGCAAAATAACCCGTGTCACGCCAGGTGGGGGGTTTGAGTTGGCCGCGCGCAGCCACAGCCACGCCAATGATCAGCACGCCTATGGCAAAACGCAGCCACACCACTGTGATGGGAGAGACATCGCGCAGAGCCACCTTGGTGGCAATGAACGATGCGCCCCAGGCTACCACGGCAAAGAGTACTTTGAGAACGTTGATCAGTTTAGTTGACTGCATATTTTTCAACCGCAGATGCACGCAGATAAACGCAGATAAAAATTAATAACTCATGTTACGCACACGTAGCGAGGTTTCCCTGGAAATAGGGGGTGGGTGCTTCGACCCCGACCCCCTATTTCCAGGGAGATTCTCTTTAGCTTGCGTAACATCAATTAATAACATCGGCGTTTATCTGCGGCTACCCAATTAGAACCATCTGAACAAAGGCCGCGTCCAGGGGATGGAAGCCAGGATCACGAACAAAGTCACAGTGAACCAAATTGCCGCTTTGCGGAATTTGTCAACATCGACATCAGCTTTCTTCGAAACCGCACTACCTACATGTCCTAGCACAACGGCCAAAACCATCATAGCGATGTGCTCCATCCAAAAACGCATCTCAATGACCGAGAAACCCCGCAGAAAGATCAAGATGATGCCCAACAACATCTGCACATCAATGCCAATGGTGAAGAACAAACCTGCTTTTCGGTCTGCGTCACTCCAGGACTTCTTGCCAAGCCAGCCGGAATACATGCGGAACAATGTGTAAAGGATCAACAACAAAACGATCCAACGAGCGAAATTATGAATTATTAGAAAAATCGATGCTGCCATTTTTTTCTCCTAGAAACTGGACGAAGAACACCAAGATACACTAAGGTTAACCATTTCGTGTTTCTTCGTGCACTTCGTGGTTTATGCCTTTGAAACAATTTTCGGATACAAATCCTTATAAGCAATGAAGCCAATTACAACATATGCCACTGTCTTGGGTATCATCAACATCCCAATCATGGGAAATTTCTGCACCAAAAAGATCACTGGAATATAGCAGACGAAGGAAACGCAGATGCTGATCCCGATCCAGAAAAAGGGGCGGTCATTTACCTTCAGCGCATCCCGCAAGATCAGATAGGCCACGCCAGCACCTAAGACGAAAAACGGAATGTTGCGTACCGTCGCCCATGGTTGTGGCGGTACCAAGCTGTTCCATTGGTTTGCAGGATTGACCATCAACGAGAATCGCAGGGCCGCAGCGGCAAATAAGACATATCCAAACCAACCAAACTGGCCATCGAATCTTTTTCGCCAGGCGAACAACATGAACACATAAAACAGCGAAACGGTTATGGCGGTCGCTAAAGTTCCCCAGCCCAATAAGCCGATCTGGAATCCAAAAACATCAACTCTGGCATTCAGATTGCCTATGGCGTAGCCAATCACGCGAAAACCAACGTGTCCTGTGTCACCCAGAGCCAGCAAGAAAAAGGCCCAAAAAATCCATTGGGCAACGGCGCGATTCTCTGGGAGCACTGATTCTCTTCGACGATCCATGAGCAGCACCAGGCCCCAGACCACAACCAGGTAGACCAAGTCGAATGAGATTTCCATCCACATTTGCTGCGTTTCAGACATATTAGATCTCTAGCATTTAATATTTGCGTCGCTTTTTGGGCCGGCGAGGTGGCGGTGCATCAGTCGGGCCATATTTAGGGGGCCCCATGGTGGCATTCATGATTGAATAGATTATTGTCAGAATGCCAAATCCCATGACCATCAGGACAACACCCAATGCAAGATATGCATACAAATGGCTGATGGCACCGATATAGGGAATAACCACTGTTTGTGCCAGATCCACAGGTACCACCATCCAGTTATTCCGATAATTCGCTTTGACCAGTTCAACCGCCCCAGCATAAGACATCACCGGTATCAGGATCAACAAAACACAGCCAATCCCGCGCCAAATTGGATGAATTACTTTTCCTTCTCGCTCGTTCTGATGAGCCGTTCGATCATATCTGCCCATATCACACCTCCGCTTGACTAGCCTTTTCAATAGCCGTGACAATTTTGTAGTACCCGGTGCAACGACACAAGTTGCCGGTGATTGCCTGCTTGATCTCATCTTGCGAGGGCTGCGGGAATTCTTCCAGCAGCTTTGCCGCAGACATTAAAAACCCAGGGGTACAGTAGCCACACTGCACTGCTCCCTCATGAATGAATGCATCCTGTACAGGATGCAAGCGTTCGGGTTGAGCCAGGCCTTCAATGGTTTCAATCTCCGAGCCGTGGGCCCTGGCAGCTGGTACGAGGCAAGCCATCACCGCCACCCCATCCAGAAAGACCGTACAGGCACCGCATTCGCCCTCCGAACAGCCCTCTTTTGTGCCAATCAACCTGGCTTCGTCCCGCACCAGATTCAACAAGGTTTTATCGTATCCAGTATTGAATGAATACGCCTGGCCGTTAATTGTGGTTTGGATAATCTCATCCCCGGCGAATTGACTGCTCCCATTACGGATTGCCGCGTCCCCCGGCACGGCCTGCCCCCAAAGAAGGACGGGATTGGCTGGGAATTCAAGCTGCTCCTGGTTCTTGGAGATGGCCCTTAGCCCCCTGGCAGTCATCACGCGTACCATTTCCCGACGGTAAGCTGCCGAACCGCGGATATCGTCAATGGGTCGTGAAGCCTCCATGGTCAGGCGCGCGGCTTCATCAATGGTCTCTTCATCGAGCTGGCGCCCCTGCAAGTAGGCTTCAGCCTCGGGCGCATGGATAATCGTTGGGGCAACTGCGCCAAGCGTAATCGCCGCATCGGAGACAGAATCCTTTTCAAAGGCCAAAACCATGGCCACATCAATAACCGAAATCGCCTGTGACTTACGCAATCCTAGCTTCATGAAAGTTCCCTGCTGATTCTGCCTCATGGCTGGGAAAGAAATATCTACCATCATTTCATCAGGCTGCATGACTGTCTTGCGCACACCCAGATAGAACTCATCCAGGGGGATACTGCGCTCACCATTCTTTGAACGCAGCGTGACACTGGCACCCAGCGCCATCAGGGGTGTAATCGTGTCATTGGCGGGTGAAGCGGTAATCAGGTTGCCGGCCACCGTACCGCGATTACGGATCTGCGGCGCGCCAACTTCCCAGGCTGCTCTCGCCAGCGGATAGGCTCGCTCGCGGATCAGCTTTGAAGCCACACAATGATTGTGCGTCACCATGGGCCCCAAATGGATGCGATCCTCTTCATCCAGGACGATCCTGTCAATCTCGGGGATGCGGGTGATATCGATGACAACCTCGATCCCTGAGCGGATGCCCCGCTCAATCTCCAAGATCAGGTCCGTGGCACCCGCCACTATGCGGGCGCGTTCCCCATATGTTGCTAGTATTTCTAAAACTTCATCGATCTCAGTAGCATTGAAATATTTTTGCCACATAGGTACTCCGTAATTGAAATGTTAACTCATGTTACGCACACGTAGCGAGGTTTCCCTGGAAATAGGGGGTGGGGGCTTCGACCACGACCCCCTATTTCCAGGGAGATTCTCTTTAGCTTGCGTAACATCAAATGTTAAATAAGCTTTGCTACTAAAGCTTTGGCTACAGCTTTTTCATCTTCCGCAGATACAACTTCAATCAATTCGTTCCGATCAGGCTGCTCAGCTAACTCATCAGCATAACGCCCTGTGCCGCTTAACGCGACTACTTGGCGACCAGCCTCTACACTCAATTGGATGTCCAGACGAGAAATGTTCCCGCCGTTGATCAGGACGGTTACTGATTGGCTGCCTTGCGCCAAAATTTTGGCAGCATCAACAATCCAAGGAGATTCATCACCATATTGGTTTCCGAGCGTCAACACGAAATGCGAGTAATGTTTATCGAGGGGCCAAAGTTTCTTGCCCCACCATAATAAATGCTTATTTTTGGGGTCGCTGTGCCATGTGACAATGTCCGCAACTGTGATCTCCAATAATGGAAAATCATACCCATTTTTTTGTCGCGTTGCCCCTATCAGGTACATCACGCCCATCTTGGTTCCACCGGAAATAACCACAGCACCTAATGTATTCGCCGTCTCAGCAATAATTTCAACACACCGTTTAGTAATATCCAATTCCGGTTTGAAAACCATGCCCCCAATCAGCACAATCACAGGACGGCCACTTTCTAAACTAAGCGTCTTCAATCCTGCCGCGATTTGTGATTGCTGCACAGGGAAAACGGCTCTGGCGACTTGATCGGGAAATTCAATTTGAATTTTACGCATCTCACCTTCCCGACATCTGCTTCCCGTCCCCATCCCCGCGCAGCATAATAATCTCCGCCATAATGCTAACGGCAATCTCTTCAGGGGTTTCAGCATTTAGTTCTAAACCGGTTGGCGAATGCACCCGAGCGATCTCTTCCTCCGACACACCGGCATCTTTGAGCATGCTTGCTGTTGTCTCCCACCGTCGGCGTGAGCCAATCACGCCAATGTAAGCGGCATCACTTTTAAATAGGTTGGGCAAGCCGGCTGCATCAATGGGTGCCCCGCGGGTGGTCAGTACGATATAGGTCCAGGGGGTGATTTCAAGATTCTCGGGGAGTTCAGCCATCTGCATAGGGTAATATTCATCGGCATCTGGCACGGCCTCGGGGGTGCAGAACTCATCACGATCATCATTCACCGCTACCCGGAATCCAAGCCATTTTGCCAGGTGGGCCACAGCTTTACCAACATGTCCCCCGCCAATGACAACCAAGAGTGGGCTGGGCACTATGGGTTCCACAAACACCTCCAATTGTCCGCCGCAGACTCCAGGATCACCGCGCTGAGGATCGGTCATAGAATATTCAATTTTTCTCGGTTTGCCTTCCGCCAACGCTTCCAGGGCTTCTGAAATTACGCGGCCTTCCAACTCTCCCCCGCCTACAGTACCAACAAAGCTGCCATCAGGATATACGAGCATTTTGCTGCCCGTACCGCGCGGCGTAGATCCCTGACTGTGCACAATGATGCACAAGACACCTGCTCCCCCTCTCTTCTCCAATTCGGCCATGGCATGATAGACAGATTCCATTGGTTAATTTCCTAATAGACCTAGGACTGCCGGGAGCAGCTGTTTCTTGCGTGAAACCACCCCCTTGGCAAAACGAGAGCCATCATCCTTGAGCGGATAGGGTAAATCGTCAAGAATCGGGGGCGGATTGTTAAGCAGGAGTGTGCTGGCACCACTTACTACATCAGTAACCATGAGCAGCGCAAAATCCAAAGCACGCGCTTCCCGGGATTTATTTAATGCGCTTGCCAATGCATTTTGATGTTCGCTTAACTGCAACATGTCGGTGACTTCGGCTTGAGAAACTGCAAATTTGTAACCACCGGCTTCGTAGGTTTTCAAGTCCGAAGCGATGATCTCGTCTGGATCGCGCGTCGAAAGGCTGGCGCCGGCCTCCAATACTTTCGAACCATAGGATTGTAGATCATCATCTTTGAGGGGACTGCCCCAGGTGAACGCCCACCTGCCCAAACGTTCGGCAGCTTTGCGATCTCGTTCCGTTGTGGTCGGGGACGTAAGAAGCAGGGTATCGGAAACCACACCTGCCATTAATAGACCGGCAATCTTGGGTGGCGCACTAAGGCCAGCTTCTTCGATCCGCTCCGTGACCAATGTGCTTGTACTGCCTACAACGTCAATTGTGAAGCGGATCGGCTCTTTGGTAGGCAAATTGCCCAAACGGTGGTGATCCAAAATTTCCACCAATTCAGCATCTTCCAGCGCACCCAGGGCTTGCTCGGCTTCATTGTGATCGACCAACACCACGCGCATACGCGGCGGGTTGAGCAAATCTCGCTGGCGGCAGACGCCTAAATAATGACCGCCTTCGTCGACGACCAAAAAGTGATTGCGCTCTTCACGAAAGACGCGCGGCAGGGCATCGCGAATGCGTGCTGTGGCAGGGAATGACGGCACGGCAGTGTCGGTTGCTTCACGACAGGGAACTTCCAATAATTCCCCGATGCTCATCTCCTGGCGCAGGGGATGGGTTCCAACGGCCTCGCCAAGGAAAGAAAACAAGGTCAATCCCGTGATCAGGCCAAAAGGGCTCCCATCATCACAAAGGATAGGAGCCACACCACCCGTGCGATTGGCGATTGCCCAGGCATCCCTGAGAGGGCTCTCGGGGTTAGCGGTGTCCAAGCGTCGAGTGACTATCTGGAAGCGCGGTGAGGCATCGGTGAGCAGCTCTGGTGTTTCCAGGCCTAATTTTTCCAGCACCCAGTTGGTTTGTAAATTTGTCGGGCCTACGCGGGCTGCGACGGCCTCGACATCGTCACGCTCGCGCAACAACCAGGCATACCCAATCGCCGAGGCGATTGAGTCGGTATCTGGGTTGACGTGACCTACAACATACGTGCGGTTTTTCATAATACTTTTTGGGACACGGATTGAATAATTAATAAATCCGTGTCTCCACTGAAAATACTACCAGACGAGGACTTCCGCCGGAATATATGGGGGTGGTTGCGGAGCAACCACCCCCATATATTCCGGCGGGAAACTCTCTTGGTGACTTTTAGCAGTAG
>CAYQQX010000122.1:0-13458 GCA_964419495.1 uncultured Anaerolineales bacterium | reverse complement strand
CCCTGTGGGTTTGCCGGCGACCCGGTTAAAGAGTGCACCTGCTCCAACCAGGTTATCACTCGCTACCAAAAGCGCATCTCTGGACCCATGCTCGACCGCATTGATATTCACGTTGAAGTTCCGCGCGTAGATTACGACAAACTCAGCGACGACCGCCTTGGCGAACCTTCCGCTGAAATTCAGCAGCGCATCGAGGCAGCGCGTGAACACCAACGCCAACGCTTCGACGGCACCAGCCTAACCTGCAACGCCGACATGGGGCCTGCCGAACTGCGCCAATACTGCCACCTGGATCAGACAGGTCGATCCTTGCTGCGCAATGCCATGAGCCAGCTTCAGCTCTCCGCCCGCGCCTATCACCGGGTGCTCAAACTGGCGCGCACCATCGCCGACCTGTCCGGAGACGAGGCGATCGCCCCACCCCATATCGCCGAGGCATTACAGTACCGGCCCAAGATGGATATGGGCTGAGTATCTTTCAATCAGGGTATGATAATATTTCCTTGAAAAATACCAATCCTCAAGCTCGAGTGAGTAAAAGTTCTAGCCACCTGACAATTTCTTTTCTGTACACGGACGGACACGGAATGCGCAGCACGCCTTTGGCGGCACGAAAAACAAAGAAAAATCCGTAAAAATCTGTGTTGCCAAAGGCACGCCTTCGGCGATCCACGTTCAAAAACGATTTTCTGTCAAAGTGTCAGGTAAGTAGGAAAAGATAATATGGATCTGAAAGTTTTCATCTCCACCCGAGAATCAGTCTGCGACCAATGCGGGCAGGAGCTTGGACGTCACGCCTGGATAACGCTCGATGAAGCAAGGCAAGCCTCCTGCCTCAGTTGCGCTGACTTCGATCATCTCGTCTTCCTGCCCGCAGGAGATGCCGCGCTGACTCGCCGTTCACGCAAATACTCCCAATTATCGGCGGTGGTACTACGCTGGAGCCGAGCCCGCAAACGCTATGAACGGCAGGGTTTACTGGTCGAGGAGCAAGCTCTTGAGCGGGCTGAAACAAAATGTCTGGCTGATGCCAAAGTGCGCGCCCGGCGCCGGGAGCGAGACGCTGAACGCAGATCGCTGCTCGACCAGCAGTATGTGGATCAGTTCGCTGCCCGCGTCCGCGAGCTGTTTCCCAATTGTCCAACTGGCAGAGAAACCGAGATTGCCCAACACGCTTGTCTGAAATACAGCGGCCGCGTGGGCCGCTCGGCAGCCGCTAAAGATTTGAACGAGGAAGCAGTCAGCCTGGCGGTGACTGCTCATGTACGCCATACGGAAACAGAGTATGACACGCTGTTGATGAGTGGATGCGAGCGTTGGGAAGCACGTGATTTGACCAAAGGTGCTGTCGCCCTTGTGTTGGAGCGATGGGAAACAGGCCAATAATTATGCCAGAATCAACTCCAAAGGCAGATTCGAACATCCCTCCCCAGGTGCAAGTGCAAACCTACGAGGGTCAAATCCCCAAAATAGGTAGCGTCCTCCAAAAAGTTTTTGGATACGACCAATTTCGTTCTCTTCAACAAACCATCATCGAGAATGTGCTGTGCAAGCGCGATTCGCTGGCCGTGATGCCCACTGGCAGCGGGAAGTCATTGTGCTATCAACTACCCGCCACGCTATTTCCAGGGTTGACCGTGGTGGTCTCACCGCTGATTTCCTTGATGGAAGACCAGGTGCTGGAACTCTTGGAATGGGGCATCGAAGCAGTATATCTCAACAGCACGCTCAGCCACGCCGAATATGTGGAGACCACAGCGCGCATCCGCGCCGGGGATGTCAAGCTGCTCTATGCCGCCCCCGAAACACTGCTGCGACATGAGACCAGACTACTGTTGGGCGATTGCCGGGTAGACTGTTTGGTCATCGACGAGGCGCACTGCATCTCGGAGTGGGGCCACGACTTCAGGCCCGAATACCGCCAGCTTGCCGGGTTGCGTGACCAACTTCCCGCGGCCGTCACCCTGGCTGTAACTGCCACTGCCACTCAGCGCGTGCGCCAGGATATCAAAACCTCGCTGGGCATCACCGACGCCAATGAATTCATTAGCAGTTTCAACAGAGAGAATCTAGTGCTCTCGGTGAGCGACAAAATCGCTGCCGTGGCCCAGACGCGCGCATTCCTGGATGCCCATAAGGGGCAGGCTGGCATCATCTACTGTGCCACTCGCGACCAGGTCGATAGCTTGAGCGATCAATTGAACTCCCTCAGCTACCCAGTGCTGCCCTATCATGCCGGAATGGACGATGAGCAGCGCCGCCTCCACCAGCATCGATTCCGCTATGAAGAGGGCCTGATCATGGTCGCCACTATCGCTTTCGGTATGGGTATCAATAAATCCAACCTGCGCTTTATCCTGCATTACGACCTACCCAAAAACATCGAGAGCTACTACCAGCAAATTGGGCGCGCCGGGCGGGATGGGCTGCCCGCTGACTGCCGGCTGCTTTATTCTTATAACGATGTCCACACCATACGCTACTTCATCAATCAGGAGTCACAAGAGCTTCGGCGCGCTGCAGAAGTGCGTCTGCAAGCTCTTTTGGATTTCGTGGAGGCACACACCTGCCGCAGGGTACCGCTGCTGGCTTATTTTGGAGAAGAATATCAGAATGAAGATTGCGAGGCCTGCGATAACTGTTTATCCGGCCCAGCCAAAGGGGACGCTCAGACTGCCAGTGAGGTTGGTTCTGAGAAAGTAGCGCTTACTGCTCCCGCGCAGTTATTCATCACCTGTGCCCAGGAGACTGGCGAGATCTTTGGCGCCGCACACCTGATCGGGATCTTGCGGGGTTCACAAGCCAAAAAAGTGTTGAAGTTCAAGCATGACAAACTGTCCTCTCATGGTGCAGGGCAAACTTACTCTAAAAAACAATGGCAGCATCTGGCGGCGCAATTTGTCCGCCAGGGGTTGCTGAAACGCACCCAGCCCCATGGTTCCCTGAAAGTGACAGCGGAAGGTCGCGCCGTTTTGCAGGGCAAGGAATTTTGGGGAACACTGCAGGGTATTTTCGCGGGCTCAGCCAGAAGCGAAATGCCAGAACACGATCCTGTTTTGTTCGAGCAATTGCGCTCTTTGCGCACCCGCCTGGCCAACGAACGCGGGCTGCCGCCTTATGTCATTTTCCCTGACCGTTCTTTGATCGAGATGGCAGCCTACTTCCCCCAGACATCCACGCAATTTGAGCAAATCTATGGTGTCGGGCAGCGCAAGATAAACGAATACGGCCCCCATTTTCTGCCTATCATTCAAGCCTACTGCCAGGAAAACGAAATCCAGCCTGTGCCAAAGCTTGACAGGGGTGTTTCTCGAACGACATCTCTCACCGGTCAGCGGCGTACAGAGTACGTTTGGGAGCACTTCCAGTCTGGGGAATCCATCACCGACATCGCTGCAGATATGGGCTTTACCCAGGGCACGATCCTCAACCATCTCAAAAAAGCCCACCAGGCTGGAAAACCTCTCAATATCGAGGGCTTGAAAGCATCCAGCCAGTTATCATCTGAAGATGGAGAGCGCGTCATCGCCGCTTTCGATGATCTAGGGGTCGAATATCTCAGGCCTGTATTCGATGCCTTGGGGGGAAATATTCCTTACGACCAACTTCATCTTTGGCGGTTGATTTACCAGGTAACGAAAGCAAAATAAACGGAGATCGCCACCGCCTATACTGTCGAGGCGCTGCAGTATCGGCCCAAGTTGGGGATGCTTTAAAGTTGACATGCTACGCTCAATCCGCTATACTGAAATACGGATAAACGGAATTTCAGGAGAACAAAGTGAACAACACTTATCAAGTACAGGTTGGGCGCCGCGGTGTGATCACCTTCCCCAAAGAACTGCGTGACCAGAAAAATATTGCGGATGGTGAAATTCTCAATATTATTGAACTATCTGATGATGTTTTTGTGATTAGCCGTCGTCGTTCTCGGGTAGATGATGTTGCTAACAGGTTGGCCCAGGAATGGCAAAACTCAGGCGAATCTTTGGAATCAATGTTGAATACTTTGCGCGAAGTACGGGCTGAGTATGACGAAAAGAAATCGTAGGATAGTTCTCGACACCAGCGTTATCTTTGCTGCGGTGCTTTCGGAAACTGGTGGTGCACGAAAACTCTTTCGCCTGGGGGATGCTGGGGTGATCCAACTCATCGTAGGTCAACACGTGCTACGAGAATGCGAGGCTGTTGTTCGACGTAAAGTGCCTGAATCACTCCCCAAATTGGCTCATCTTCTAGAACTTGGGCTTGTTGAGGTCATAACCCAAGACTCCAATAGCTTTATCGAACAAGCCAAAGCCATCGTAACCTATGAACCGGATGCATATGTCCTGGCCGAAGCACTCGTTATCCAACCAGATTGGTTGGTCACTCATGATAAAGAACATTTCTTGAATATACGCCAAGATACCGGGCTACCCTTCCGTATTGGAACACCTGGGGACTTGATCCAAGCACTGGAAGATGAGTTCATTCAATCTTGATAACTCAAATCACCCCACTCTCCCGCAATTCAACAATCTCCTCAGTAGAATAATCTAAATATTCGCGTAAGACTTCATCGGTGTGCTGACCCAACAACGGGGGATGGGCATCCATTTGAACCGGCGTGCGAGAGAGTTTGAGCGGCGAGCCAGCCATCTTCACGCTCCCAGCCGTGGGGTGCGGCATTTCAACCAGCATCTCACGCGCCAGCACCTGTGGATCGGCGTAGACCTGATCGATGCTGTTGATCGGCCCGCAGGGGATTCCCGCATCGAGCAATAATTGATACCAATGTTCTGTGCTGTTCTTTTGGAAACGTTCCTCGAGAATTGGGAGTAGCATCTGGCGGTTTTCTACACGCAGGGGATTAGTTGTAAAACGCGCATCCTCTGCCAGATCATCCCATGCAGACACTTGACAGAATTTTTTCCATTGGCGGTCATTGCCCACTGCTACGGCGATCCAACCGTCGGATGTCTCAAAAGGCTGATAAGGCACGATGTTGGGATGGGCGTTGGCGTAGCGTTTGGGACTCTCCCCGGAAATCAGGTAGTTGCTGCCCACATTGGCCAGCCAGGCCACCTGGGAATCCAATAAAGCGATGTCGAGACACTGCCCCAGGCCGCTCCGTTGGCGCTCATGAACCGCGGCCAGGATGGCAATCGCGGCATTCATCCCGGTGGTGATATCCACAATCGCCACCCCCACTTTCATGGGTGGCCCGTCGACATCTCCGATTATCGACATAATTCCCCCTTCAGCCTGGATGATAAAATCATAGCCCACTTGTTCCATTTTCGGCCCAGTCTGGCCGTAGCCTGTGATGGTGCAGTAGATCAGCCCGGGATTCTCTTTCGACAGAACATCATATCCTAAGCCCCACTTATCCATGGTACCCACCCTGAAGTTCTCGATCAAGACATCGGCTTTGAGCGCAAATTCTTTGACGATCTGCAAGCCCTGCGTGGATTTCAGATTGACAGTAATGCTTTTCTTATTGCGGTTGATGGCCAGGTAATAGGCTGACTCGCCCCCGGCCCAGGGCGGCCCCCATTGACGGGTATCATCACCGCTACCAGGCCGCTCGATTTTAATCACTTCGGCGCCCAGGTCAGCCAGGGTCATGGTGGCATAGGGTCCAGCTAAAACTCGTGAGAGATCTAAAACCAATATATCAGATAGTGGCGCAGTAGGCTTTGACGTATTCATGCAGGCTCCAAATATTAGTATCATTCAAACACTTTCAATAAAACCCATAATATACTATATGCGCCGTAAAAACTAAATAAACCAAATTCTCAAAGAGCGCCTCTTCGGCCTGACCCTGGCCACCGGCCGCCCCGATGTGGCCCGGGGTATGCTGCCCAATCGCTTCCCGGAGATCGGCGAGGGGGCCGAATACAACACCGTCGATGCCACCCTGTGGTATTTCGAAGCCTTACGTGCTTATTTCGACGCAACAAGCGACCATCAACTGCTCAAAGAACTCTTCCCAGTGCTGGTTGATATCATCGACTGGCACCAAAGGGGCACACGCTACAGCATCCAGGTGGATCCGGCAGACGGCCTGCTCTATGCCGGAGAGCCGGGCGTGCAGCTGACCTGGATGGACGCCAAAGTGGGCGATTGGGTGGTCACGCCGCGCGTCGGCAATCCGGTGGAGATCAACGCCCTGCGAGTCACGGCCGACTTTGCCCAACGTGTGGGGGATTCTGGGGAGAAATTTCACTTGATGGCTGCGCGCGCAGCCCAGAGTTTTGCACGCTTTTGGAACGGAGAAGCCGGATATTGCTTTGACGTGATCGATGGTCCCGATGGTGATGACTCGTCCCTGAGACCCAACCAGCTTCTGATGGTCTCACTCCCCAACTCTCCCTTGACTCTCGAACAGGGTCGCCAGGTTGTGGATGCCTGCGCCCAACACTTGCTGACCCCCCATGGGCTGCGCAGCCTGGCCCCCTTCGAAGCCGGCTACCAGGGACTCTACGGCGGCAACCAGCGTCAGCGCGATGGCACCTATCACCAGGGCATCGTCTGGGGCTGGATGATCGGCCCATTCGTGGCCGCGCACCTGAAAGTGTATCAAGATAAGGATTTTGCGCGTTCTTACTTATCCCCGCTCATCGAGCATCTCAAAGATCATGGGATTGGCAGCCTCAGCGAGATTTTCGACGGTGAGCCGCCCTTCACGCCGCGCGGCTGCTTCGCCCAGGTGTTGAGGGTGTGGGAGATGACAAAGGAGTAAGCTAATTGAGCGAATTGAACCGGATGACGAGGATTCAATAGATAAAATCTGATTGGAAACCTTCCCTGCGCTAATCAGAATATTCTGCGATCGCCACGGGCGCGTCGTTGGCGTCTGCTTTCCAAGTATTCCTGGGCAGTTATTCTAAGATCGAGAGGGTTTTCAATGTGGTAAAATGGTTCCAAAATGGAACCATTTGGAATTCGCCATGGCCACAATTACCGTAAAAAATATCCCCGATGAGTTATATGCCCAACTGAAGAAAGTCGCCAAAGCCAACCAGCGCAGCATCAATAGGGAAGTGATTTACGCTATCCGGCGCGCGGTTGTCGTGCAGCCGCTTGATGTTGATGAATGGCTGAAGGAAACGCGGGAAATCCGAGAGCGCACTGGCAAGTACATACTCACCGACGAAGAAATTGAGCAGGCGATCAACACTGGGCGACCATGATTGTCGTCGACACGAACATCATCGTCAGTGCCATCTTGCGCAGCGAAAACACTCACCTTGCTGAAAAGGCCTTACACAAAGATAGTGAGTGGTATGCGCCTGTTCTCTGGCGCAGTGAATTTCAGAATGTGCTCGCCATACGCCTGCGTCAAAACTTGATCTCAAAAGAAGATGCCCTTGCATCAATGGGCCAGGCTTTACGATTGATGCAGATCAATGAGCTTTTTGATAATCCCATACGCGTTTTAGAACTGACAACTGCAAGCACATGCACAGCCTACGACTGTGAATTCGTGGCTCTAGCGCAAGAGTTGGGGGCCAAGCTGGTCACTCTTGATCGCCAAATCCTGGAACAATTCCCCAAAACAGCGCTCTCGTTGGATCAATTTATTGGGGGTTTCTAGCATCACAAATCAAGAAACCACAGATGAATGGGATGAATGCTGATTTATTCATCGGTGCTTATCTGCACTCATCTGTGATTATTTTCCCCTTGGTTATGCACAATAATTATTGGTTTCAGAAATCAAGAAGCTTCCGCATGAGCCGCGGTTTCAGTTCGGGTGCTCGCTCCCTGAGAGGAGCCTTTTCGCCAAAACAAAACCAGGAAATTCCCCGCCAATACAAGGACAGTGCCAAATAGTGCCAGCCCATTCCATTGGTAACCTTCAAAAAGGGTTGATAACCCCAACGCAATAATAGGGAATAAAAGTGTGGCATAGGCTGCCCGGTCCGCGCCGATACGCCCCAGCAAGGTCAGGTAAGCGCCAAATGCCAGGACCGATCCAAACACTGCCAAGTAGAGCATCGAGCTTACATAGGGCAACGAGAGAGAGAACTGAAAGGGGATACCTCTTAGTAATGCGTAGATTAACATCAACAGCGCGCCGTACCCCATGCCAAGGGCATTGGTTTGTACAACTGGCAATCCTGCACGCTGATTGCGCGCCGAAGTAATATTCCCAAAGGAAGCCACTACAACCCCTCCGATACCGAGCAATAAACCAACGAATCCGCTGTCCTGAAGATTGAATGCATTTAACTCAGGCAGGTAGACCAGCGCGATTCCTACCATGCCCAACAAAGCGCCAAGTACTACATGTCCTCGAATCGGCGTGCCCAGGGCTACTGCCCCGATAATAACGTTCATGAACACCAGCGTTGAAAACAAAACTGCCACCAAACCGCTTGTCAGGTAAAGCTCTGCCATATAGACCAGGAGATAGTTGATTGAAAATAGAAAAGCACCTTGAAGCGCAATGAACATGTGCTGGCGAAGCGAAAATCGAAGATCTAACCCTCGCAGCCTGCAATACCCAAGCAGAATTATTGAAGCCAGGGCAACGCGATAGGCAACTGAAAGCACAGGGTCTACAACCCCAAGTTGCAGTTTGATAAAGATCCACGTAGAACCCCAAATCAGTACGGTAGCGGTATATAGACCGAGATTTTTCATTGCTTTGTTTCCTCTTTTTTGTCATTGCGAGCGCAGCAAAGCAATCTCAATAATCAAGTGGGAGATTGCTCACCTGCACTTGGCACCGCAGGTGCTAGTGTCGTCGCCAAAAAAAACTACTCCTCTTAATGACATTTAAATTTTGAAAATGATATTCAAAAAGCTATTGATAACATTGCTATAACCTGCTATAATATTTTTGACAGTTATAATATATCATTACCGATCTAACCTGTCAAGCCAAAATTGATAGTTAGATCAAGTAAAAAAATTTGTAATTCTTGAGATGAGTAACCACAACCACTTATGCCTCGATTTCGCCAACACACTGGAAATGCATGCCAGCGATCACCCTCACGAAACGCTGCACAATTATGCAGACCTGGCCACCTGGGCTCAAGATCAAGGCCTTATTACAAATACTGAAAGATTATTGCGTCACTCACAAGAGCAGCCCGCTGAAGCGGAGCGCGTGCTTGAAAGGGCATTATCGCTGCGCGAGGTGATCTACCGCATTTTCTCTGCCCAGGCCGTGAGCAATCAACCCTCCGAGAGTGATCTAGCTGAACTCAATGCGACTCTCTCCGAAGCTATGAGCGGCGCGCGTATCATCCAGTCTGATGATGGATTTGAGTGGGAATGGATAGATGATGAAGATGCTATGGACGCAATGATCTCCCCCATTGTTCGATCGGCTGGGGAATTACTCACTTCGGATGATCTGAAGCGCGTGGGGCAGTGCGCCGATGACCGCGGCTGCGGCTGGCTCTTCATCGATACCAGCAAGAACCGCAGTCGCCGTTGGTGCAGCATGGACGATTGCGGTAACCGCGCCAAACAGCGTCGGCATTATCAGAGTAAACAACAGTAGTAGAAGTGACAGTCACTTTTCATGCGCTTGAAAAAATTCCCAGATCAAATCAGTAGCGTTGATGCCGCCTTGCCCTACCCCGCCTGGCCAGTAGTGTTGCCCGTTCTCTATGGTATATAAAACTACACTTGAATTCCCGGCACATTCGTCCCAACGTTCTCCTCGTAAAACAGCTTCTTCTAAGAATTCCTGTTTCTCGGATTTGCAGCGATTATGTTCCGCCCATGACCCAGCCCACTCGTGAATTGATGGTTGGATTGAATCCCCCTCATATGGCACAAAAGTATCCGCGGTGCCGTGGAATGCAATAACCGACAGGGGTGCAGTGGGATGACAGTTCTCATATACGGGGTAAGAACCGGATACCACAGCGATCCCAGCTAGTTTCTCAGCCAAGGCGCAGCCTAATCGATGAACCATGCCCCCACCGTTTGAGAAACCCACAGCATACACTCGTTCAGCATCAACTCCTAAGTTTTCGACAGCATAACTTACCACATCCCAAAGGAATGCCAAATCTTCAAGGCTGCCATCATTGCCTGAGATAATCATCCAGGTTTGATCGTTCCATAAAGCCTGAGGATAGATGACAATAAAACCCTCTTGATCAGATTTCAGAGAAAAACTGGTCATCAAAGCCATATCGTTAGCAGTGCCGCCGCGTCCGTGTAGGGCGATCACCAACGGATAGGTACTGTCAGGTTGAAATTCCTGGGGCAAATGAGCCAGAAATTTCCGCTGCACTCCCGCGGATTGGATTACGATCTCATAATCGCCTGACTCATCAAAATCCAGACTAGATTCAGGAGTCGCAGAAGGTGCGCTCGATGTTGGCGTCTGAACAAGCGTTTCGGATGGGGCAAAATGCTCTTGCGGCTGACATCCTACGATGAACATGCTAGCAACGATGAAAACGACAATAGAGTATTTCATATTGATTCCAGGGTTATGGTTTCGTTACGATCAGTTCAATAGAGGTTATGCGGCCAAAAGGGTCTGCGCTTCGCATATCAATGACATATTCACCGATCTGCCAATCGCCAGCCAAATACAAGGTGACATGCTTCTCTTGTCGTCTTAATTTGACTGTCAATTCCGCATAGGGTATCTCGTCTCCTTCTGCCCATTCTTTACCAACTACATCTAGCTGAATGCGCACTGGCTCCCCACCGATACGCACAACCTGTCCTTCGTTAATAGAGAACTGCTCACCCAAGGCAACTTTCGTCGCTGGTGAACAAGCAACCAAAAAATGCAAGCTTGCCACGAACAGCACAACGCCGAGAGAGTATATATCACTGCGTCCGTCGGGTTTAATACCCAATCCCTGCTCCGGGGACATATAGGAGGGTGTACCAATTACACCCCCAGTTTGGGTGAAATGCTTGGTATCCTCAACCATTTTGGCAATGCCGAAATCCATCAGCAGGCAATTGCCGCGCTCGTCGATCAGAATATTGCTAGGTTTAACATCTCGGTGCACTATTCCCCGCGAGTGTGCATAATCTAAAGCATCTCCTACTTGTGAGATGATGCGCCGAATCTGTGGAAACGGTAAGGGCTTCACACGCAACAGATCAGCCAGGGTGCCCTTTTCGACAAAGGGCATAACGATATAGGTAAAGCCATCCGCTTCGCCATAATCAAAAACGGGCAGGATATGGGGATGCTGAAGCTGGGCGATCACTTTGGCTTCTTGTTCAAAACGTCCCACAAATTCAGGATCGCTGGTAAGGTGTTTGGGAAGGATTTTCAAGGCCACATAGCGTTCCGTTTCTGGATGATATGCCTTATAGACCGCGGCCATACCCCCTTTTCCCAAAGGTGCCACAATTTGATAACGGTTGAGTTGTTTCCCAGTGATATCTTCCATCACTCCACCTCGTAGCAGTTGAGTTCTCTAAGGCTGTGAAATTGGTATTATTTCCCAATAAGTGCTATTGTTTTGGATAGTGTGGTTTTTGAATGAGATTTCACCAACCATTTCATATGCGAACCTCATGAATTCAGTATAACGACTATGGAATCACAAGTCAATCAGAAAGGCTTGAGATTCGTTACGTTTCCATCCGCCCCTGCATGGTAGAATTCAAACGCAAAAAATCAATGATTTATGGAGAGAATCCATGTGTGGAATTTTTGGTATTGTCACCAAAGAGGAACAACAACTCGGCCCGACCTTAATTGAGGCGGGCCATCGTCTGTCTTACAGGGGCTATGACACAGTGGGGGCAGCAACGATCCCCCAAGAGGGCGAAGTCGATCTTCGCAAAGATGTTGGCAAAGTTCAAGATGTGGCGGACCGGCTCAAGTTCGAAGAAATGTCCGGCGACCGCGCCATCCTGCAACTGCGCTGGGCCACATTCGGCGCGCCATCCTACACCAATGCTCAACCCCATCTCGACTCAGGTGGTGATATGGTCGGTGCGCACAATGGCAATGTGGTCAACAATGTCGAACTGCGTGAGCAGTTCATAGCTGAAGGTATGACTGTGCGCTCCGTGAACGATGGCGAAAGCTGCGTGCATGCCGTGGAACGCTATGTCAACCAGGGCTGCGGCATGCTTGAAGCCATCCGCCGCGCCTACCACGATTTGGAAGGCGATTATGCCTTTGTGATTGGGGTACTCGGCGATGACAAACTCTATGCTATCAAGAAGGGCTCAGGTTTAGTGGCTGGGGTTGCAGAGGGTTTGACTTGCATCGCCTCGGACTTGCCCTCGATACTCGATATCACCCGCAATATCGTTCGCCTTGAAGATGGCGAGATCATCACCTTTTGGGCCGACGGTTATGAGATCCACAATGTAGAAGATGGCAGTCCCGTTGAGCGTCAGCCGGAACTCGTTGAAGACAGCATGGAGGCTGTGCAAAAGGGCGGCTACGATCACTTTATGCTTAAAGAGATTCACGAACAAGCCCAGGTTGCACAGGAACTGGTCAACTTGATGGAAAACTCCGCCGACGTTGATCCATTGATCAAAAAACTTAATGCTGCCCGCAATATCTATATCATCGCTTGCGGAACCAGCTACCACGCAGGCCTACTCGGTTCAGTTTATTTCAGCCGACTGGCTGGCCGTGTCACCATCCCAGTATTAGCACCGCAATTCATCGCCCAGTTCGCCCCCGCGGTCGGGCCTGAGGATGTGGGCATCTTTGTCAGCCAGAGTGGTGAGACCAAGGACGTACTCAACGCCATTCAGGCTGCTGAGACACAGGGTATGGGTATTTTGGGTTTGGTCAATGTGGTTGGCTCATCACTGATGCGCGAGAGCGAGTACTATGTTCCTCTTGCCTGTGGTTACGAGATCAGTGTCCCTGCGACCAAAACCTTCACCAACCAGGTTGTTGGATTCTTATATCTGGCGATGCGCATGGGTGGACACGATACGACTCCTCTTGCAAATTTGCCCCGCTGGATCAATGAAACTATCGAAGCTGCCGAGGAACAGATTCCTGATGTGGAGGGGAAAATCTCACCTTGGGATGATCTCTATTGTTTGGGTTACGGCTTGACTTACCCCATTGCTTTGGAGGGGGCGCTAAAACTAAAAGAGATCACCTACGCCCACTGTGAAGGCATGCTCTCTACAGAGTTCAAACACGGGCCCCTCTCTGCGGTCACTGAAGGGTACCCAGTGATCTTTGTAGCAGGCCCTGATGATGTCTCCCTAGTGATCAGCGGCATCAATGAAGTGACCTGTCGGGGCGGCCGTGCCATAGTCATTGGTGAGGAAGATTCACGTCTGCGCGTCAACGCAGATGATTTCATTGTAATCCCAACTGTGGATGCCCCAGATGAACTGCGTCCCTATATCGATGCTCTGCTAAGCGTGCTGCCGCTGCAGTTACTTTCGTATAAGATCAGCTTGGCTCGTGGCTTTGATCCAGATTTCCCCCGCAATTTGAGCAAAACACTGACGGTGGATTAACCGTATAGACCCTAA
>CAYQQX010000121.1:0-13638 GCA_964419495.1 uncultured Anaerolineales bacterium | reverse complement strand
CTTTTGATGCCGTTTTTTACGATTCGGCCTCTACTTGCACAACCGTTACGTTAACGCACGGGCTCTTGGCTATTCGTGGTGTAATCGATGGAGCTTCCTACCTGGATGTTGCACCCCAAATGGGGCTTGAACTGCTCATCGGCTTGATCTACGCCACACTGGCCTGGCTGATCTTTCGTAAGCGCATTATGGACACGCGCAGAACCGGACAAATGGAATTGGTGTAAATATGCTCAATGTAATAACCATCGCTCTTTTTGGACTGGCATTGGTATCAGGTCCAGCAATTGGGCTTCTTCTGCTCAACAAGAAGTTCTCATGGGTTTTTGCCATTTTCGGATTATTGGCGTTATTGGCCGCCGGGCAGGCATATGTAATCTTCTTTTCAACGGGCACATTTTTCGTCGCCGCAGTGACTTGCCTACCCCTTCCTGCAGGATTTCTAACCCTGCTGTATCTCTTATATTGGCGCGCAAAGAACGAAGAAGTTCTGCAATCTGAACAGCCAGTCCGGCGCATGTTTTGGCTGACAGCGGTTCTAATTCCTATGATTCTTATCACCCCGTTCTTCGACCTGGTTCTTTTTCGGTCTGCATGTTTTAGCCTGAACAAGCGCGCAGCCGCGCCAATTGTCTCTGCTTTATCAACGTATCGCCAAGATGTGGGCGCGTATCCCGAGCATATCTCAGATCTTTCGCCGGGTTATTTGGAACAAATCCCCCAAGGTAGATGTCAACCCTTACCCGGCTCCAGCCTCACTAAGCCAGCTTTTCAAATTGAGAAATGCCGCCACGAAGATGCCACCATCCTGACCATCCCAATCACCAGTGGAGAATGGATACAACGCTACAACCCAGATACAGGCAAGTGGGCCACACTCAGTTTCCTGGATGGCTCCTGCAGCTATTTAGATCGTTGAGTAGTAGCCCACCCTCGATAGGCGAATATATAACCTAAGTTGCTAACTTATTCAATTATCCTTTACTTCGACTTCGCTCAGCACCGGCGACTGCGACGCCAAAATGCAAAAAAATCCCAATCAATAAACATAAAATATGACACAAAAACGCCGTATACATTCCTTTGACTTTTTGCACATCGAAGCTGAAATCGTCCAGCTGCACCAATTCTTTCAAGATTGGTACAACGGAGAAATTGAACTCAGCGAAGAAAAATTCTCCCGCTTAGACGATGTGCTAGCCGATTCGTTCAAATTAGTATCACCCGAGGGGCGCCTGCTTGAGCGCAAACTGTTGCTCGATGGAATTCAAAAGGCACATAACGCCCGCAATGGTATCCGCATTTGGATTGAGGATGTACGCGTCTTGCATTGGTTTGATGAGCTTGTCCTGGCAGCCTATCATGAGTGCCAGGAATTTGAGGGCAATGAGACCGTTCGCTTGAGCAGCGTGCTTTTTCGAATCAAAGCCGATACGCCCAACAGACTAGAATGGATGCATGTTCACGAAACCTGGCTGGATCAATCCAATGAGTGAGTATAATTAACAATACTATGAGATCATACCCTCGTGTTTACACTATTGACCTGAATTTTCTCGGAATCCCCAACGCCATTGCAGCTTACCTGATCCCCCATGATCATGGCGCTGTGCTGGTTGAATGTGGCCCAGGGTCCACGCTCAAAACGTTGGAATCTGCCCTGGGAAAACAAGGCTTCACCACCAGCGACATCACCGATGTGCTTGTCAGCCATATTCATCTGGATCACGCCGGGGCCGCGGGTTGGTTCGCCCGCCAGGGAACGCGCGTCCACGTTCACCATGTTGGCGCACCCCATATGATCAATCCCGAAAAATTACTGCGCAGCGCAGCGCGGATCTACGGAGATCAAATGGATTATCTCTGGGGAGAATTATTGTCTGTGCCCGAGGAAAATTTGTCTATTTTGCACGACAATGATGTGATCGAAATCGAGAACCTGGTCTTCCGGGCTTTGGATACCCCTGGGCACGCCTATCACCATATGACCTACCTTTTCGAAGACGTTTGCTTCACCGGGGATGTTGGGGGCGTACGCATGTACGGCCCTGGCCCTGCACATTTACGTATCCCCACACCGCCACCGGAATTTCACATTGTTAAATGGCGAGAGAGTGTTGCCCGATTGATTAATGAAGAGTTTTCATTTATCGCCCCGACGCACTTCGGCATTTTCGACGATCCTGGCAGGCATCTGGCAGCCGTCCAAAAAGGACTTGATGAAATCGAAGCCTGGATGGAAAAAATTATGCCTTCCGATCCAAGCATCGAAACCTTAGAGAGCGAAGTTGCCCAATGGGAAAACCAGCGCGCCCTGACCGATGGTGTTGATCCTGCAGCGTTGGAATCGTATGAAAAGGCCAGCCCTGCCTGGATGTCTGCTGAGGGGATTCGACGCTATTGGCATAAAGTTCGAGAAGCGGAGCGTGGGATATGAACCGCATATGGGATTGGATCAACAATACGAGACATCCTTTGATTTCCCCAAAGTTGATCTCTAAGCTGAGAGATGCCAAGCGTGTTGTGGTTCTGACGGGTGCAGGAATCTCTGCCGAGAGCGGTGTTCCGACTTTCAGGGATGCTCAGACTGGCATTTGGGCTGAGTACAACCCCGAGGAATTGGCTACGCCCCATACATTTGAAAAGAATCCCTGGCGAGTGTGGGAATGGTACACCTGGCGACGTGAATTGATCGATGATAAGGACCCCAACGATGGGCATTATGCCATTACCGAAATGCAGCGGCGGCTACTTGATCAGAATGCCCAATTCACGCTGATCACCCAAAATGTAGATGGCCTCCATAAAAAGGCGGGCAGCAAAGATGTATTGGAACTGCACGGGAACATTTTCCGCTCACGTTGCTCCAACCTGGATTGCGACGAAGTCGTCGAGTACAAAGATCTCATACACACAGAGACTCCCCCTCCGCGGTGCACAAAATGTAATGGTCTGCTCAGGCCCGATGTGGTCTGGTACGGTGAAGCGCTGCCGCTAGATGATCTGCACAAAGCCATGGCCGCCTCCCAAAGATGTGACCTTTTCTTCACCATCGGCACCTCGACTTTGGTGCAGCCGGCAGCATCACTCCCCACGATGGCATTGGATGCCAATGCTGAAGTCGTGGAGATTAACCCTGTTGAAACACCCATCACAAAAAGAGTGACTTATCCCATAGAAGAGAAAGCGGGCTTCGTTTTGCCCATGCTGGTCAAAGCAGCCTGGCCTGAACTAACGTAAGCTTAAATATCTCGTCGGATTTAGATAACAGCCCGACGCATTATTTTTATTTTCCCTAAGCAGCTAACTTTCTCAAATATCCTTTACTTTGACTTCGCTCAGGATGTTGCTCCGTTTGGTAGCAACTTGAGTAATTTATTAAAAATCAACGGCTTCCTGACTGGGAAGTCGTTGATTTTTTATTCGACAACTGCCCTTGACAAATTAGAACAATTGTTCTATATTATCAAAACTACTAGCTTCATAAGCGAAGACAACTTATTTACTTACCCACCCTAACCTAGGAGGTTTCGCATGTTGTCTGATTTATCTCTCTTACAAAAACGGCTGCGCCTCCAACGCGGCCTAATCTTTGGAGCCCTTATCGTCACTGCTTTGCTGGCCTTCGAAGTCTTCAACTACTCCACCACGGACTTTGCTCTCTCCGACGTTCTCGGTGATCTAAAATTCCTGGGAATCCGCTGGGCAACGATCTTATCGATCGCCTTTTGTGGTATTGACTTTGCTGGTATCGCCCGATTATTCACCCCGGAACAGGGACGCGATGAGCCCGCTGAAGTATGGTATCTATTTGGGGCCTGGATGCTGGCCGCCCTGATGAATGCCATGCTAACTTGGTGGGGCGTCTCGATTGCCATCCTTAACCATGAAACGCTCGGAAATGCTGTCGTAGCTCGCGGGACATTGCTCAAGATTGTACCTATCTTTGTCGCAATTATGGTGTGGCTAATTCGTGTTTTGATTATCGGGACTATCTCTGTAGCAGGAGACCGCATTTTCAGTCAATCCCATCGCAGGGTAAGCCGCACTGGATCACGGACGCGCACCAATCGTAAGCCCGCAAATTCTCGAACTCAGTCACGGCCCGTTTCCAGTAATCGTCGTTCAGCTCCAGCGGGTCGCGCGGTAGGCGCACGCTCATTCAGCCCAGCTCCCAAAGCGACCTACTCAGACCCAGATTACTCGTCCCAAGAACCAACCTATCACCCCATTCCTCATGGCGGAAGCCGCGATCGCGGAAACAATGGCGGCTCGCGTTTCTAAAACTCCTACTCCAGGTACTTACTTAGAAAAAGCTCGGATTGTCCATTGAGGCAAATCCGAGTTTTTTCTTTTCTATCAATTTCAGTAGATCACGATTTTGTGTCATTGCGAGGCGTTTCGTGCCGAAGCAATCCCCTTCTAAAGGTGGAGATTGCTTCACTCCGTCCGCAATGACATCCATAATTGGGAATCTGTGATCTAATGAATTTAGCTTACTCAAAATATGGAATGCTCTCAGTGTTACCCATTTGTTGGGCTGTTTCTTCTCCCCAAAATCTATCCAGGTTTTTCCTGCGTATGAATATTCCAAATCACAAAGGGCCAGATAGCGTACACCAGTATTTCGGTTTTGAGTTATCCTTTGCCGCAGAAAAGAGTAAAAAATCCACTCACGCTACTTGTTCTGGGGCCCGCTATTCAATTCTGATAATGAAACGACCTGATAGCCGCGTCTCTGTAATTCTGGCAAGATAGATTCCAAAGCCTTGATCGTGCGCCTGCCGCGCGATTGGTAATCGTGCAAGACAATGATATCGCCGGGTTTCGTTTTCCACAGAACGTAGTGAGTCGAAAACCAGGCAGAACCCACCTGGGGGTCGTAAGGATAAACTGAACCCAGGGCGCATTGATACCCATACTCACGCATAATTTCTAACATGGCGTCGTTATACCAGCCCGATCCTGGTCTCAGCCAAAAGATATCGCCAAATTGAGAGAGCACTTCATCAGCAGCCACCAACTCTGCTTCGAATTTCTCAATTGGGTAATTGATGCTGGCTTCATCAGCGGTCATGTGGTTGCCGATCTCATGGCCTTCAGAAATCAAGCGTTGGACGAGGGCTTCATTGCCTGGTACTCGATCTGAAATTAAGAAGAAGGTGGCTTGCGCGTTGTACGCTTCCAAAATTTCCAGTATTTCAGTTGTGGTTTTGGCATCGGGGCCATCATCAATGGTCAGTGCCACAACCTTTTGATTTGTTTCAACAGAATAGAGTACATTGGGGGAACGCTTGCGCAATCGCGAAAAAACCCACTCAGGCTGGAGCAGCATAAAGCCGCCCATGACTAAAAACAGCGAAAATACAATTGATCCAATAATCAAAATCAGACGAAGAAACATTTACTCCTCAATCAACATGCGTCGCAATACTTTACCCACAAAGGATTTGGGTAATTCTTTTCGAAACTCGATTTCCCAGGGAACGGCATATTCGTCCAGGCGCTTGCGACAGAGATCGATTAGTTCATCTTTTGAAAGATTAGTGCCCGGTCGCGGAACAACGAATGCCTTAATTTTCTGTCCACTCTCCCCAAACGAAACCCCGACAACCGCTGCCTCCAACACTTTGCTGTTCTCATAGAGAACTTCTTCGACATCGCGCGGGTAGACACTGAACTCGCCAGCCATGATGGTATCTCTTTTGCGACTGACAATCTTGAAGAAACCATCTGCGTCCATAACAGCAACATCACCGGTGTGCAGCCAGCCATCTTCGAGCACAGTTTCGGGCGACATTGAATCATCAGGCTGCCAATAGCCAGGCATTACTTGAGGGCCTTTGACCAACAATTCGCCAATCATACCTGTGGGCAGATCTTCGCCTGTCACTAAGTCAACAATCTTCGCATCTGTGTTGGGAATTGGGATTCCAATTGAGCCCGCACGGCCGCTATCTGTCAGTGGATTGGCATGAGTTACTGGCGCAGCTTCGGTCAAGCCATAGCCTTCAACTAACCGACCTCGGGTTAACTTTTCAAAAGCTTCCTGTACTTCAACCGGCAAAGGTGCGGCACCACTGATACAAGCCTTGATCGATGACAATCCATATGACCGCACATTGGGTGCTTGATTAATAAGCGCGTAAATTGAAGGTACGCCAGGGAAGATGGTTGGCTTAAATTCTTTGATGTGATCTAGAACTTGTTGAAGCTCAAATACCGGCAGCAGCACAATTGTTGCCGCGATGGCAATGGGGATATTCATCGCAGTTGTCATGCCATAACTGTGAGACAGTGGAATCACGGCCAAAAATGTCTCTGCGCCATATTGGATTTCCGGTATCCAGTGACGGGTCTGCAGCGAGTTGGCCACCAGATTGGCGTGGGTCAGCCGCACGCCTTTGGGTTCATCGGTAGTGCCACTGGTAAAGAGGATATTTGCCAGATCGCTGCTTTCAGCTTGAAAGCTTGGCGCATGCGGTGGCGCATCCATCAGCAAGCGATCCATCAGATAGCTGTTTTCGCTCTTTGGAACGTTCTGTCCGGGCTGGAATCCAGCCGCTTGCCAACGAGCCAAAAGACTCTTGTAAACTCTAGGCGTGAGCACATCGCGAATATCTGCCAGGATTAGCTTGAGAGAAATGTGTTTTTGGATCTCTAGAGCTAACTCCCCAAATTCTCTAAGAGTAACCAATACTTTGACTTGTGTCTGCTGGATCTGGCGCAAGATTTGCTCAGCATTGGCTTCGGGATTTGACAAAACCACCACGCCACCAATCTTAAGCGCGGCATAATATGCAATTACCATTTGCGGCATATTAGGCAAGATCACCATCACCCGGTCGCCAGGCCGCACGCCTAAACCATGCAGCGCATGGGCCATCTGGTTGACTCTTCGATCAAGCTGACGATAAGTCAATTTCGATCCGTAGAAAACAGTAGCCGCATTATTCGGCACACGGTCCGCAGCTGCCTCTAAGAATTTATGAAGTGGTTGACGTGGGATGGGGCAAGTGTATGGTGTATATTTGCCATAACTCCTCAGCCAGGGCCGTGAGCTCATCAAGCGTGTCTCAGCATCTTGCTCGCGCCACGAAATGCGCCGACCGGATTCGTTTCCACCCACAAATCGTTCAATGGCCCGGTTGACAGCTTGATGCCGTTCGAGCTGCACTTTGTGCTTTGATGCGCCCACATCCAGTACTTCGGCACCTGGGACAGAATCTCGCACCTTCTCAAAAGCCCAGCGGGGGAAATAGCGATCCCGTTCTCCGGTGATGATTAAAGTTGGTGTTACGATTTTGCTCATCAAATCCCAACCACGCCATATGCGCAAATTGTTGAGCATCATACGCTTCATGACGTGAACTTCAGCATTCCAGCGGGGGCGATAGCGCCAGAAAGGTTGAAAAACAGCCACGGGAACGCGAGAAAGCAGGGATGCACTGCGCGGTAAGGGATATTCTCCTGCAGTAGCAATCAGGACAAGCTTATCCAAGCGCTCGGGGTGAGAGGTGGCATACTCGATGCAAATCGAGCCCCCAAAGGAGTGCCCAACCAAGGTAAATTTCTCAGACAATTCAAGAGCTTCGGCAATCGAATTGATATCCTCGACCAATTCTGGCATGGTGTACTCGGAAAAAGGCGCGTCACTCTGACCATGACCGCGCAAATCTGGCACGACCACGCGATATTGATGGCCAAAATGATTGATCTGGTATTCCCAAGTCTCAGCGCAGCCAGCATACCCATGCACAAGCATAATGGTTTTCTCCGCCCCAGCCGGCCATACATCAACCACGCTCAGTGCCATATCTGAAACTCCACGGATTGGCACTTCCTCGCGATACAAATTCAAATCTAATTGAATTTCTCGATGTTTGAGTCCGCGCGGTTTGTTCATCATCTCACCTCACATGAGAATTTGGATAGTGAGATTGTACCCTATCGGGAATAGGAAGCAAATCTTAAACAAGTTTCCCCCTTAAAGGTATCAGGAGTTTCACAGTTGCCCCCCTACCCCCCCAACCCTTCGATGTCACTCAGGGCAAGCCTTTGGGGGGGGGAATCTATGGATATCTTCCCCGAGAATTGGAGGGCTGTGGAGCTTACTCCAAAATATTTATTGATCGCGCAAATACGATACCACCCTGCTCAATGCCAAGATCATCACAAATCCCAGGATCAATATCCATCCAAAGGTCAGCGTGAGGTGCAGGTTCAATGCCAGGAGGCTAAATCCCAGCCCAATCACCAGCACCCCACCTAACCTACGAAGATGCTGCTTCACCATAATGTCTTCACGATCGATGCGGCCTACGCGATTTTTACGAGTTGTCCAATAAGAAATATCCCACGCCACGAGCGCTGAAACAACTCCCATTATGAGCCAAATAATTGCTACATCGAAAAAAGTTCCCATCACAATCGTTATACAAAAAAGAAGAAAACTCAAGGAGTTGGCCCATGCCCAATCCCTCAAATGCGCAAACGCCCAAAATATTCCTAAGAAGATTGCAACAAAAACCCAAACTGGGTGACCAGCGAGAAAATGTCCAACTGCCAGGCTGAGAGATAATACACTTACGCTTCCAAACAAGATTGACCTGACTAAATTCATGTGCGCACCTCAATGGGGTGCACTTGTGGAACTGGGCGGCTGAGTGCTACATGCAATGCGCCATCAAGTGGAATATTCACGTCCCAATCTAAAACCTGGATACCAGCCTGGCGGAGTTTATGCAACATCAGGGTTCGCTCAATGCGCGCCAGGCGAGATGCCAGGGCATTTGTCTCATTATGGGAATCTATTTCCCCCAGCTCGAAACTTACTGGATCAGGGCTAATAACTAACAAAGCATAACCCCGAGCACGGAGTTGAATAAGGATATCCACATCGTCATTGTGCAGGGGGCTAATGAAAACCAGTTGAGAATTGGATGGAAGTAAACGCTTGGGCAAGTTTTCTAGTTTTTCGAATATCATACTTGCGCCAGGTGCAGAACGCGCCAAACTCTGCAAGATTCGCTCTCGCTGAACCTTTCCATAACCTGGAATTGTCCAATCTAGTTGAGTGCCATATTGCAACAAGCCGACCCGATTACCGTCGTTCAGGAAACTCTCAGCTAAAGCTGCTGTTGCCTGAACGCTGCATTCGAATAACGAACTGCCGCCATTAACTTTGACCTCGCTGCGCTGTCTGGTATCTAAAATGATGCTTACATCGGCTACGCGTTCTTGCTCGAATTCATTAATAAAGAGCGTATTGCGATGTCGTGCACTGGCGCGCCAATTGATCCAGCGCAAAGGATCTCCTTGTTGATATTCTCGGACACCAAAAAATTCGACACCTGCCCCACCTTTGCGTGCTGGAATATAGCCAGCATACACGCGCGTGCCTCGGGGGCGAATATTCACTCGCCCAACAGATTTCACCACTGGCTGCACAAATAATCGACCTTCGGCATCGAGGGTGAGATTTTTCTGTCGAATCCCTAAACGGTCTGCGGCTTCAATAATTACATGTTGAAACCGATAATATCCCCTTTTCGCCTGAACCGAATACTGCAGTCTGGCTGTTTCTCCGGTGTCAAGCGAAGTCATCAAGCTTGTATCGCCATCAATCAATTTCAAACCATGGGGAAGTTGATCAAACAACAATATATTCTCAAGGCGCTCTCCCAAATTGGTGAGGCTGATGCTGACTTCGACGGGGGTGCCCGGCAAGGCTCGGTCTTGACTGAGCTCCCTCTCAACAGTCAACTCTATATTTTCAGGCCCAAATAACAGCCCGGCGCCTAAATAGAGTAAAACTGGCAGCACCATAATAATGAGTAAACCATTGACCGATGCAAGTGCCAGGATTATTAAAGAATAGATAATAAAACTAAGAAATAAAATACGGCTCATTGATCTGTTAAGTTTGGGTTGTCAAGCAAGGGCAAAGATCAAGCCCCATCGACCACTGGCACTGGTACCAAATTTGCGATGACATCCAAAATCTCATAGGCGGCCATTTTATTCATCCACAAATCGGGTTTCAATATTAGACGATGCGCTAAAGCCGGCTGAATGAATGGTTTAACATCGTCGGGAAGCACATATGAGCGCCCATCTAAGGCGGCTTTGGCACGCGCCAGCTTCAACAACGCCAACGATCCTCGGGGACTAGAACCTACGACTGTGCGTTGATCTCTGCGTGTGTGGTGCACGATCTCAGAAATATATTTCTCGATGTCTGCATCAACGTGGATATCTTCCAAAGTCTCACGCATGATCATCAGCTCTTCAGCATTGGTAACCTGGGCGAGTTCGAATTTGTCCATCTTACGCTCACGGCGTCGTTTTAGAATTTCTTGCTCTTCTTCTAAATTTGGATAGCCAACGGATAGTTTCATCAGAAAACGGTCAAGCTGCGCTTCGGGAAGTGGGAAAGTGCCCTCGTATTCGATAGGATTTTGGGTGGCAATAACCAGGAAAGGTTGCGGCAAAGGCATGGTTTCACCATCCAGAGTGACCTGATATTCTTGCATAGCTTCTAAAAGTGCTGATTGAGTCTTTGGGGAAGCACGGTTGATTTCATCAGCCAAAATGATATTGGCAAAGATGGGTCCTCGACGGAGTACAAATTCACCTTTTTCTCGATCGAAAATATAGCTGCCGGTGATATCACTGGGAAGAAGATCAGGTGTGAACTGAACACGTTTAAACTCCAATCCCAGAACATCGGCAAAGCTATTGGCTATCAATGTCTTTGCCAATCCAGGATAGTCTTCAAGCAAAACATGACCCCCAGCCAGAATTGCGGCGATAATACGCTCCAATAATTCTCGCTTGCCAACAATAGCACCTTCAATTTCTGAGACAATTTTGTTGCTGGTTGTTGAAACATCAGCAAATTCTGTGGTCACAAGAAACCTCCAAAAATTAGGTCAAATGAATTTTATATAACTTCACGAGCTGCCCGACCGTTTTCAAATTTGTACACGGATTTCACGGATGACTCTACTGCAAAAAGCCACCAAGTGAGTTTCCCGCCGGAATATATGGGGGTGGTTGCGGAGCAACCACCCCCATATATTCCGGCGGAAGCCCTCGTCTGGTAGTTTTTTCAGTGAAGTCACGGATAAACACGGATGTTTTCGAATCATCTCAAAAAATCAGTGTGAATCCGTTTTCACAATACTTTCAGGTAAGCAGAAACTATTCGTTCACGACTAAATAATTTTCAATAAATTCAGCGATTCTCTCTGGTGGCAAATCCAATGGTTTCGGTACAGATGAAAAGATGTTTCTCCCAGACATCGAATCTGCAACTTCGAAGCCACGTGCGGCCAGTAAATATGCCTGGATATCTTCGGGCAATTCTAGGCTGCCCTTAAGAATATTTTTATCGATTTGATCTCGCGTAAACCCTGCTCGATAGGCGATTGAATCCAAAACCAGATTGCTCATGTGTTGCGACAGACGCCACTTCATGTATGTGCCGCGATGAACATCCTTTAGCCGTTTACTCCAGATTTCAATCCGATGGGGCAAGATATCTGGGTTTCTGCTATCAGGAAGAGAAGCACTTCGCTTCAACTTCAGGCTTGCCCAGGAAACGATCACAATAATAATAATGAGTGACGTCCATAAGGCACGTTGGTCAAAACTACGATAAAGAAGTCCACCAATCCAGATTAAGTAAGATACGGGCACTAATATCAATTCTCGTACGATATCGCCCCATATGTTGATCAGGATAAAACCAACTCCAACACTGATCCCAAGGGTTATAAGAAAACGATTTCTCATCCCATCCCTCTGCTGGCTTCAACAATCGCTTCCAAACACGCTAATGCCTGGGAATGTTCGCGCTCACCAAGGGGCGTATTTCCATAGCGAGCCATCTCAAAAAGGCGCGTCAACTGATTCACTTCGATATCAGGAAGTCCATACCCTTTTAATTCGGTTTCAAATTCGCGCGGCGTCATTGCCTGCGCGCGTCGGACGCCTTTTCGCTGCTGCAAAACGCGACTCATCTCTGCATAACAACGCAGAACCGTATCTTTCAAGTCTGCGCCGCCCTGGAGTTCTTCCAAGACCTTGTTTGCTTCGGCAGATATCTCTTCAAGCGGTGACCTTCGTTTCCCCAAAAAACGTACGCCGTACCAAATCAAAAATGCCAGTGCTGCAAAGAAAATAATGTTGGCGATCCACTCAAACCAGGGCACAACATCTGGTGAAAAGTTGGCGCTAATGGCGTTTTCGGCTTCAAGAGCTCCCTCGGAAAGAGAACTATTCAGCATTTTTGCTGGGTTAAAACCATCACACTGACGCAACAACAAAAAGAAAGCATATGCAGTCAAACCCAAAGTCAGGGCACGACGAATGACAGCCTTTCGAACCTCTGGAGAAACAATGAAATAAATGATCGAGAGTGGAAAAACAACCCAAAGCAGTATCACCCCAAATGCTTTCCACAGACCAACTAAATTCCATGTTTTGAAATTGAAATCTTCCTCTGGTGCGGCTTGCTCTTCAGCCGACAAGAAAAATGGTTGTCCAGGTAAAAACTCAACGCCTGTGAGGCTGGAAGACAATACAATCAGAATTCCTACTCCTAAAACAAAGAAAATAATTATCCAGAAACGTCTTTTTGTGATCATAAAGTACTCTTGTATCAGTACTTATCCTCTATGGCATCGGTTCATCACCATCTTCAATCAAATATACTATTCTTTAACTTCAAATGCCAGAAGATGCGCTTCTTCTGGCATTGATATTGAATTAGTAACTCATGTTACGCACACGTAACGAGGCTTCCCTGGAAATAGGGGGTGGGGGCTTCACCCCCGACCCCCTATTTCCAGGGAGATTCTCTTATCAAATATTAAATATTTCTACACTTGTGCAACTGGAACGGAAATACTGAAGGCAGTCCCTTCACCGTACTCACTTTCGAACCAGATCATACCCCCTTGCATTTCGATCAGATTCTTAGTGATATTCAAACCTAAACCAGAACCTGGTGCTTCACGCGCTTGGGGGTCCTCCGAACGGAAGAATTTCGAAAAAATCTGCGCCTGGTCTTCGTCAGTCATGCCGATACCATCATCTTTGACACTGATGCGCACAACCTCTTTGGCTCCATCAGGATCCCAAATATTTTCAGTCTGTTCTGCTGAAACGACTATATTGCCCTCAACCTGGGAATATTTATTGGCATTACTAACTAAATTGGCCAGGATTTGGATCAAGCGAAGACGATCTCCCCACACTGGTTGCAAATCTTCAGGGATTTGAATTTCCAAGGTTTGCTCTTTGGCATCGATGCTGTGTGCTTGGGCACGCGTCACCTCATTGACAATTCCTGCCACATCGACAGATTCAAATTCCAACCGCAGACGCCCAGCTTCAATGCGCGAAATGTCGTTAAGGTCCGTCACCAGTGTGGTCATACGGTTAACATTGCTGAGGATGGTTTGCAAAAAGTTTTCCTGCCCTTCATTGATCTCACCCATAGCGCCACCCAGTATCAAATCGGAGTATCCTCGAATGGAGGTCATTGGGGTTTTAAGCTCATGGGCAACAAAGGAAATAAAATCGCTCTTGGCAACATCAGCTGCTCGTACTTGTCCAAAAAGCTGCGCG
>CAYQQX010000120.1:0-13855 GCA_964419495.1 uncultured Anaerolineales bacterium | reverse complement strand
AACGCTGGTATTTACGCCAGCGTATACGCCAGAATATACGATGGCATTATTCCTGGCGTAAGTGCTGGCGTAAAAACGGCAGAGAGAAGTTATAAGCGTAAAAAAACGTAGGATATGTAATCCATTGCACAGGAACCTGTAACCATCTGGTTATTCCTACATGAGTCCGTTGATGTCCATATAGTAGAGAATATGAAGTTTCGTTTATCCCTACACCATCCCAAAGAAAACTCCCTTCATTGTTGGTTGAATAGTACAATTAGGATGTTCAGAGAAACGTAGGAGCAAATATATTCTGTGACAATTTTACGTAGTAAGCTCAATTTTGATGATCAGTTTTCTCAGCTGGGAGACATCTTGCCAGATGAGCTTCGTAGTGCTGATGTTTTGACCTTGATCCAATTAAGCCTGGTGGAAGATTTGTGCGCAGATATCGAATGTGCCGTTGTCGATAGTGGTGTATCTGATGGCGATGTGACCAGTATTGCAACGATCAATCAAGACACCGCATTAGAAGGCAGAATCTCAGCCAAAGCTTTTGGCGTCCTGGCGGGTTTGCCATTGGCGGAACTGTTTTTCAAACTTATTGATCCAGATATCAATTTCGTGGCGCATAAACCCGAGGGGGCTGCAATAGAAGCGGGCGATCTACTCGCTTCTGTGTCTGGTGCTGGCCGTTCATTATTGGCAGCTGAACGCGTGGCGCTGAATTTCTTAGGACGTTTGTCTGGGGTAGCGACGCTGACTCGCAACTATGTGGATGCAGTCGCTGGAACCCAGGCCGTAATCTTGGATACGCGCAAAACCGCCCCTGGTTGGCGGCGATTAGATAAATATGCAGTTCGAATAGGAGGCGGTCAGAATCACCGTCAGGGGTTGTATGATATGGTTTTGATCAAAGACAACCATATCGATGGTGCGGGCGGCATAACCAAAGCTGTCGAGAGAGTACGCCGGCAGCATGGAAATCGTTACCCCATCGAGGTAGAAGTAAAAGATCTCGCGGAATTAGATGAAGCTTTATCGCTCCAACCCGACCGTATCATGCTGGATAATATGTCTTTGGCAACTATGCAGAAGGCCGTTGAGATCAGCGCTGGTCGAGTACCATTAGAGGCTTCAGGGAATGTCTCTTTGGAGACGGTGCGTGTTATTGCGGAAACTGGCGTCGATTTTATTTCTGTCGGCGCATTGACCCATTCAGCACCGGTTTTTGATATCAGTATGCGGTTAGC
The DNA here is from genome assembly GCA_964419495.1 of uncultured Anaerolineales bacterium. Classification (GTDB taxonomy): domain Bacteria; phylum Chloroflexota; class Anaerolineae; order Anaerolineales; family UBA11858; genus NIOZ-UU35. The sequence goes on along the minus strand of CAYQQX010000120.1, from coordinate 12,620 downwards.
CGAGAGCAGTTAGCAGAAAGCGGTTAGCTGATAGCTTAAAGCTTATAAGAATCATATTTGTATGGAGTATTTGAAATGAGTTTCGATGCGTTTTTGGAAGAAATGAAAACCAAGCTTAGCCATGTAGTGCCTGAGCCTGAGATATATATCAAGGCTGAGTTGGCCTGGGAGATCAACAAACTTAAGCAAGAGAAGAACGCAGTTATTCTTGGTCATAATTATATGGAGCCGGCGCTGTTCCATTCCATCCCTGATTTTGTTGGAGATTCTTTGGGATTGAGTCGCATCGCCGCCCAAACTGATAAAGACATTATTGTTTTCTGCGGCGTGCGCTTCATGGCCGAGACAGCCAAGATTCTCAATCCTGAAAAAACGGTGCTGTTACCAGCCAAGAAAGCAGGCTGTTCATTGGCTGAAAGTATCACCGCAGAGGACGTCAGGAATCTCCGTGCTCAATTTCCAGGAGTCCCTGTAGTTACATATGTCAACACCTATGCAGATGTCAAAGCTGAGAGTGATATATGCTGCACCTCGGGCAATGCCCACGCCGTAGTCGAATCACTGGATTCAGAGACGGTTATCTTTTTGCCAGATGAATATCTGGCGGGTAATGTCGCCCGGGAAACTGGCAAACATATTATTTTCCCATCGAAGCTGAAACCTGGTTCTGACCCAAATCTGGATTATCAGATGATCAGTTGGCATGGTCGTTGTGAAGTTCACGAGCAGTTCACTGTTCAAGATATTGAAGATATCCGGGAGGAGTACCCTGAAGTGATTATCCTGGCACACCCTGAATGCAGCCCGGAAGTTGTGGCTGCCTCCGATTATTCTGCCAGCACGACAGCGATGATCCGACACGTGGAAGAAACTAATGCGCCACAATATTTGCTGCTGACAGAGTGCGCCATGGGCGACAATATTGCCGCGGCCAACCCTGAGAAAGATATGTTGCGATTGTGCCGGGTGCGTTGTCCGCATATGAATGAGATCACCCTGGAAGATACCCTGCTGGCCTTGCAGAAGGATCAGTATGTCATAGATGTTCCCGAAAATGTCCGTCTGCGTGCTGCTCAAGCTGTTGAGCGGATGATCGAAATTGGATAGGTAATCTGGTGTGATGTGGTGCACTTCGCCAAAAGTGCACCACATCACACTACGCCATTTACAAGGATAGGTTGTGTATGCAAACGGATGTACTAATCATCGGCAGCGGTATTGCTGGAGCAACGGCAGCGCTACGTCTGGCAGCTGATCGACAGCGCCAGATCACGGTTATCACTCGCGCCGATGAGCCCGTTGAATCAAATTCGCTTTACGCGCAGGGGGGCATCGTTGGACGCGGCAAAGATGATTCTTCCGCAGCGCTGAAAGAAGATATGCTGGTTGCCGGGGATGGTATCTGCAATCCAGAAGCGGTTGAAATGCTTGCTCAAGAAGGCCCAGATCTGATTTCGGAATTTCTCATCCAAAAAGCTGGTGTAGCTTTCGACAAAGATAAGAAGGGCGAGTTGATTTATGGTCTGGAAGCTGCGCACTCCAAAAGGCGTATTTTGCATGTGGGTGATATGACCGGCCGCGCTATCATGCGCGGCCTTATCCAAGAGTTGAAGAAAAAGACCAATGTTCAAATTCTTACTGCTCAAACCGCGGTTGATTTGCTGACCTTCCCGCACCATGCGCTCGATCCCTTGGCTGTCTATCATCCGCTTGCCTGTCATGGAGCCTATATTTTTGATCAGGCGACTCGCAAGGTTAAACCGATCCTGGCTGAATACACCATTCTGGCAACAGGGGGTCTGGGTCAGATCTATTTGAATACCAGCAATCCACCTGGAGCGCGTGGGGATGGATTGGCGATGGCCTTTCGCGCGGGTGCGCGCGTGGTCAATGCCGAATACATTCAATTCCACCCGACGGCTTTACACATGCCCGGAGCGACGAAATTCCTGATCAGCGAGGCGGTGCGCGGCGAAGGGGGTGTGCTGCTGACTCCAGATGGGGCGCCCTTTATGGAGCGTCATGCACCCCAGTGGAAAGATTTAGCCCCAAGAGATATTGTGGCGCGCGCCATCTATTGGGAAATGCTTGAAAATGATTATCCGTACATGTTATTGGATATTGCTTCTCATATGAAAGCTGACGCCATCAGGCAGCGTTTCCCCCAGATCCATGCCCGCTGTCTTGAACAGGATATTGATATTACTGAGCGTCCCATCCCGGTTGTACCTGCCGCGCATTATTTTTGTGGCGGGGTCTTAGTAGATACCTGGGGACAGAGCACTCTCCAGGGGTTATACGCAGTTGGTGAAGTATCTTGCACAGGCGTGCACGGTGCAAATCGTCTTGCCAGCACATCCCTCTTAGAGGGCTTAGTGTGGGGCGATCGAGCGGCGCGGCATATTCAATCAAGGCTTATGGGCAATATGGTTGGAGAAGATGAAGTACCCCCGTGGGATGACACCGATTTAATATATGATACGGACTCTACGTTGATGCAAGGCGATATGCAGACAATCCGCAACGTGATGTGGCATTATGTGGGGTTGGTACGCAGCGAATACCGTCTCAGCCGCGCCATAAGGGAATTGCGTCACTTGTGGCGCGGGATCGAAGATTTTTACCGTAAGACGCGCCTTTCCGATGGCATAATTGGCTTGCGAAACAGTGTCCAGGCGGCGATGATCGTAGCGCGCGCTGCCCGCCAAAATCCCATTAGCCGGGGGAATCATTATCGGGAGGATGGGCTTTCCAGTAATGGCGCCCACGCTCCCGATGATCAGAATCTAAAGCTTAGTGAAGTGGGGTAATAGAAGCCGGGAGTGGAAAGCAGTTAGCTAACAGCTACCGGCTATCAACTTTCTGGTCTATTCGACCCAATCGAAGGTTCTCGTAACTGCCTTCTTCCAACCCGCGTATAGGTTAGCCTGTTTCTTTGCATCCATTTCCGGCTGCCAGGTCTTATCCACCTGCCAGTTGGCACGCAGATCTTCGGCATTATCCCAAAAGCCGACGGCCAACCCTGCCGCGTAGGCCGCGCCCAGAGCAGTTGTTTCAGCGACCTGCGGACGTACGACAGGAACACCCAGGATATCAGCCTGGAATTGCATCAATAATTCGTTGGCCACCATACCGCCATCGACCTTGAGTGCTTGCAGTTCGACTCCCGAGTCTTGCTGCATAGCATCCAGTACTTCGCGGGTCTGGTAGGCAGATGCTTCAAGTGTGGCGCGAGCGATGTGTCCTTTGTTGATGTAGCGCGTCATACCGACGATGGCGCCGCGTGCATCAGAGCGCCAGTAGGGGGCGAACAAGCCTGAAAATGCGGGGATGAAGTAAATCCCACCATTGTCTTCAACAGTATCGGCCAATGCTTCAATTTCTGGCGCGCTTTTGATTATGCCCAAATTATCTCGCAGCCACTGTACCAACGCGCCTGTAATGGCGATGGAGCCTTCCAATGCATAGACAGCTGGTTGATCTCCAAATTTGTAACCTAACGTGGTGAGTAAGCCGTTCTCTGAAGGAACGATCTCCGTGCCTGTATTGAGTAGCATGAAACAGCCGGTGCCATAGGTGTTCTTGGCTTCGCCGGGGCTGAAGCAAGTCTGACCGACCAGAGCGGCTTGTTGGTCGCCTAGGTCGCCACACACTGGGAGAGATGCCCCGAAGGGGCCCTGGGGATCCGTAGCGCCCCAGGTTTCAGGGTCGCTGGACGGCACTATTTTGGGTAGCATACTGCGCGGGATGCCGAGAATCCCCAAAATGCCGTCATCCCAATCAAGGGTTTCAAGATTCATCAATAGGGTTCGGCTGGCATTGGTGACATCCGTGACATGTGCGCCGGTCAGGTTCCAGATCAACCAAGTGTCGATATTGCCGAAGATGGCATCGCCGCTTTCTGCCGCGGCGCGCAAACCTTCGACATTATCCAACATCCATTTGACCTTGGGTCCGGAGAAATATGTTGCCAAAGGCAAACCAGTTTGCGGGCGGAAGCGATCCTGTCCGCCGCTAGTAGCAAGCTCGTCGCAGATATCTTTGGTGCGGGTATCCTGCCAGACGATGGCATTGTAATAAGGTATCCCGGTATGGCGATCCCACACCAGGGTGGTTTCGCGCTGGTTGGTAATGCCCACCGCTCCAATTTCGGACGGATCAATGTCAGCATTCTTAATCGCTCCCCGGATCACATCTTGGGTACGGTCCCAAATCTCTATTGGATCATGCTCTACCCAACCCGGTTGGGGATAAATCTGTTCATGTTCTTTTTGATCAACACTGACCACTTCCCCCGAATGATTGAAGAGCATACAACGAGTGCTGGTGGTGCCTTGGTCTATGGCGGCGATATATTTGGTCATTGGTAATATTCTCCAAAAAGTTTGATAGCAGACAGCCGTTTTCGGTCAGCGGTCATTTTGTTTCTTGCTCAACCAATTTCAATATAGCCATCGTGTTTAAAACGGTCTTGGGCACAAAAGACGACCGATTGGCAAATTCTTGATTTTTTCCTTCGGCAGGATTGCGTTCTGAACAATGGGAATGTGCGCCGTATGGTCCCAGGCCGTCAATTGTTGGAATGGTGTGCCACAAGGCGTTGCCGTCACTCAAACCGCCGCGCTCTTCTCGATGCACCGATACCCCTAAGTTTTTTGCGGCTTCACCCCAAACCTTTAAGAGTTTTTCAGTTCCCGGGTTGGAAGGCCAGGGCGCGGATTGGTCTGTCAGTTTGATGCTGACTTTACATTTGAAATTTCCATTAGCATTGGAAACTTTCTTATCGTCTTGTAATGCCAGGATGCTTTTTACGCCAAAATCAAAGATTTCAGGATCAAATGTCCGCATTTCGACCTTTGCTTCGGCCAGGTGGGGTACGCGGTTGACCACGCTGCCACCTTGGACCGTGCCGACATTGAAGGTCAGATGTTTGTCGTAATCAGTGAGCGCGTCGATCTGTTGAATGGTGTGGGCCAATTGAACAATGGCATTGGCTCCCTCTGCATGGCTGGAGCCGGCATGGGCACCTTTCCCTTCAGCTGTTACTGTATAGGTTGCCCGTCCTTTGCGAGCAGTGACCAGTTGGAAGAAGTTGTCGCCAAGTACGCCGGCTTCGAATACTAGAGCTGCGACTGCATCCTTAGTTATGTGTTCAATGCATAGTTCACCAAAGTCATCCGAGAGTCTCTCCTCGGCAGCGTTGACCAAGATGACCCAGGTAATCTCGTCGAATACATCCGGTGCAAAAGTTCTCAAGGCATCCATTACCATGTAAATGATTACCGTCCCACCCTTGATATCATTTGTGCCGGGGCCATAGATTCGGTCACCTTCTTCGCGCCAGTAAAAATCATTCTCGATTTCTTCCTCGGGTGGGAAGACAGTGTCGAGATGGGAGATCAGCCCAACTCTAAGATCAGATTTCCCCGGCTTGGTCATGACCAGATGTTTGCCGTATTCGGGGTTTTTCGCCTGTATGTGTTGCGATTGAAATCCAAGAGGGGAGAATGCTTCCGCAGTTAGTTCTGCTAGTTTGTTCACACCAACAGGATTACCGGTGAAACTGTTGATCTCGACCATGCTTTTCAGGAGATCGAGGTATTGTTGCAGATTGTCTTCAAGATAGGCTTGAATTTCTTGGGGGTCAGGCATTGTTCCTCCAAAGATTTGATTAGTGGTGAATATTAGATGGTAGCACGCGCTAGAAATTGTAAGGTTGTTTCAGTGACTTCATCGAGTTCGTGATCTACCAGGACGACATGCGATGATTTTTCCATCCAATGGATTTCTTTTACTGTAGAGCGAACCTGATCGGCGATCATACCTGGAATTTCAGATGGTACGCGTTGATCAAGGCGACCCTGTACTATCAAGATGGGACGACGAATATTTGAAAGCCGTCGCCATACCTGTTTTTGCAAGCGCAATAATTGTATCGTGCTTCGTAAGGGATTTTCCCGGTATCCTTGCCAGGGTAAATCATCATCGATTATTCTTTTGGGTACCGAGGTGATAAAGGGTGCGAATATGTGCAGGCTGATTTTATCCAACCAGGTCAGCGACAAATCCATTGCAGGCGCGTAGGCCAAAATTCCGTTGACTTCAGGATGCTCGCTGGCTAAGTAAAGTGCCAACACTGCGCCAGTAGATTCCCCGCCGACGAAAACATGGTTACAGCGGGAGTAAATCTCTTGATACGCTGACTCCGTTGTTTTAAGCCAGTCTTTCCATGAGTAGCGATTTGCGTCTTTGGGAGATGTTCGATGTCCTGGGAGCAAGGGGCCAGCAACCGTGTACCCTTTTGCGTGTAATCGCTCAGCCAGGAGACGCACTTCGGCAGTCGTTGCGGTGAGGCCATGAATCAACAATACACCGGTTGGCCCAGCTTCCCAAAGGAATGATTCGCCTGGCAAGTGGGGGTTCTTTAGGTGATGGTTTTCTGTCATTGCCAAAAAATTTGTTGTTGCATCTAACGTCAGATGTTATGTCGATTGACGTCTTTCGAGACGCGCCAATCTATGTTCTAACAATGGCAGCCATTGGGTACGCTCAAATTCAGGAAATTCGGATGCTGAAACGATGTCGATAGCTGCTTGAGTCCAATGTGAAGCTTTCGGGTAATCGCGCTGTTTATGCTCGTACACCTTTGCCATTTCGATATGGGCGTAGATTTGACCATCGCCCGCGGCCTGTTCCCAAAGCTCCATAGCCTGTTCTGGGTCGCCGCGCTTTTTGTGCAGGAAGGAAAGCTGCTCAATTGCCTTCCAATACGCTTCTTGATGAACATCATCCTGGGATAATCCGTGCTGGTAGATCTCAGCGGCTCTATCTAAGTGACCCAAGTCGGCGTACAGCTTGCCGATGGCGATCAAATCTAAGCCAAACTCAACGCTCCCACTCAAGGGATCAGCTAATAGGGTTGCCATATGATTGAGTAGTGACGCCAGAGATACCACGTCCATTTCGTTGTGGTAGAACACGCCAAGTAGAGGCCGGGCATCACCAGTGTGCAAGTAGTCGAAGTAAAGGTCTGCTACCATCCAACCAGGGACATCTTGCTGGGAGCGTGTCGCGCCTAAAATCTTGGCTTCCAGGTCACCCAAGGCGCGGCTGGGCAGCCGTGCGCGCCATAAGCGCCGCGCCAGATGAAGCAAGTCCAGGTGAGGGGCACCTTTGAGTGGAGGCGGCCAGCCGTTGATGATGAAGCGGTTGTTGAGCATGGGCATATCGAAGGATTTGCCATTGAAACTGACAATGGCTTCGCAGGGCGCAATAAATTGTTCGAAGGCGGCTAACTGTGCGATCTCTTCAGCGGGGTCGCGCAAGAAGAACTGCGCTATGCGGAATTCATCCCCCTCAAACCGCCCCGCTCCGATCATGAAGGTATATGTCCCAGTGCCGCCGGCGAGACCGGTTGTCTCAGTGTCGAGGAAGACGAATTTTTCTAGATCGATTTCGGTGAGCTGTGGCTCCTTTGCCCAGGCTGCGATGATCTCTAAAGGCGCGATTCCCCTCAGGGGGACAGATCCCTGCTGATAGTCAGCCTGGTAACGGGCTTCAACGACAAAGGTCTCACCGTGTGGTGTGGATTGCCACTCCCCAGCCAAAACTCCCTCGATGGGGTATTCATTCCGCCGCGGGGATTCTTTCGGGGCAAGTTCTCTTGCGCCCAGGTCAACGCCTAAAGATTTGAGTTTGTCTGCTAAGGAAGGCATACAAAGAAGACAGGCAATTATTTAGACAGCTTCCAACAGCTTTTCAATTTGATAGCCGGATTTATTTACTGCCTTCTCGAATTTTGAGATCGCGTCAAAATGAGCTTGAATTGCCTTGGTTTTTTGATCTTCGGTTAGATCAGGATCGGCTATGGTAGATAAAATGGCAATGGCTAGCATCCAACGAAGGAGTAGATCGAAGGCTTCTTTGTTGAACCACAAGATGCCCTGGTAGCGGTTGATACGCAAGAAGCGTTGGATATCGTCATCGCGCAGCCAGGTTTGCAATATTTTCGCAGCCTGATCGGGTTCTGATGTGAGTGAGCGACTCCAGCCCTGATGAGTGACCATCACTTTGACACCAGTGACAGCTTCGGCTGCTGTATCTGCTTCTAATTCTAGATCTTCAAGGGTTTGGTTGATGATCTTGCCTAGCAGCCAGTCATCGAGCCAGCTTCGTCCCTTTTCGGCGAATTCGTTATCATCGGAGACTTTACCAAGGTTGTGCGTGAACAGCCAGCCGAATATTGCGCCCCAGAAGGCAGTATCCTCCTCGGATGGGTCGAGCCAAGCCAAAACGGCGTCCAGGTTAGCCCCTTTGGATGCAGGCAGTTGCTCCGGGATTTGGGTCAGCCCCAAAGTAGATTCCAACTTTTGGCAAACTTCCCTGGCTAAAGGTTTAGAATCACTTTCGGAGTCAATCATTCCTTTGATTTCATCTAACAGGCGGATCATTTTCTGTTCGACTTCATCCACGATCGTTCGAACGTTTGAACGTTTAAACGTGCTCGCGTGAGACCTATTTTCCAGTAGCCATTCGAACATCTCTGGGTTGACCAACTCGCGGAAAGGATAATGCAGCGGCTGCAGCAGGATCTCTTTCATGGCCTCTTGCATATCGGGGACGCCGCGGCCCTTCAGGTAATCATTGAGTTGTGCATACTGCCCCCACTCGTTGTCATCGATCTGCCGGAAATCGATAAAGACATGATATTTATAGGCGCCAAGCTCAATATAGAGCCCGTTCTCATGGATGTCTCGGTTGCTGCGAATATATTCTAATCCGCTGATTTGATCGCGGAAGACGGAGAAAGTATCTGCGTGATCCTTCAGCCCCAAACCTTCGCCAAGATCGGTGCGGAATAATTGATCTTTGGCTTTATCTTTGAATGCGGCGGATGTTTTAATCCATCCGCGGACATCAGCCCAACGATTGTGATAAATAACGAGCGAAGGCTCATCCCCAATTCGATTGGAGTAGGCGAATACATTTTCATCGACGCGGCCATCGGAAGTGTAGAAATCATAAAGTAGAAATTGATCTACTTCGGCGAACTGGCTGCGGCGCTCCAAGAGGGGGAAGATTTCGCGTTCGTGACGCGATACCAGGTGGTGGTCAGGGTATTCATCCCAGTAAGCACGGTGGTATTCCATGCCGTATTTCTCGCGGTAGCCCTCGACTTGGCCGTGACCGAACATAGGCAAGCCGGGCATGGTTGCCATCAAGCTGCAGATGCCGAAATATTTATCGCCGCTACCGAATTGCTCTATGGCTGTCTCTTCGTCAGGGTTGTTCATGAAGTTGACGTAACGTTTGAGAATTTGTGGGTCGAACTCCAGGGTGTTCTTGATCAATTGGCGGTATTCAGCGTTTTTCTCATCACGCAGCATATTCATGAAAGCGCTGTTATAGACGCGGTGCATGCCCAGAGTGCGCACGAAATAGCCTTCCATCATCCAGAAAGCCTCAGCCAGGAGTAGTGTGTCGGGGATTTCCTGGGAGACGCGGTCGACAACCTCACGCCAAAATTCCACTGGGATGGCTTTGTCGAACTGCTGCCGGGTGAGTCCAAACTCCGCCCGGGAGGGGATATCACCCCCTGAACCCGGTTCAGGGAACCACAGGCGCTGAAAATGTTTCTTGGCCAGGGTCATCGCGGCATCGAAACGGATGATGGGGAATTTGCGTGCTACATGTAAGATAGTTTGGATAACTTCCTCGCGCACTTCGGGGTTGAGAAAATTGAGTTGGGCAGTATCGTTCCAGGGCATGGCGGTGCCGTCGTTGCCGTGGTAGACGTATTTCGTATCGCCTGTCCAATGGTCGACGCGCTTGAAGACTACAGCGGCATCGCTGCGGGAGTAGTAGTGGTCTTCCAGGTGAATTCCTACGCGCTCATCGTGAGAAAGATTCTCTCCGTTGAAGGTATAGGTGGGGAAAGGAGATTGATCCAGAGAGACGAACCAGTCAGGATGTTCGATGACCCACTTGGAATAGACACCCACGTGATTAGGTACCATATCCGCTGCCAGGCGGATGCCGCGCTTCCAGGCGCGACTGCGTAAGCTAAGATAGGCTTCTTCGCCGCCGAGATCATTGGCGATGACATAATCATAAAGTGAATATGCTGACGATACCGCGTCAGCGTTGCCGCAAAGTTGCTTGATCCGTTGGGAGGCAGGACTGCGTTCCCACAAGCCGATCAGCCACAAGCCAGAAAAGCCCCACCGAGCTAATTTGTCTAGTTCTTCGTCAGGGACCTGATCCAACCGCTTGACTTCGCGATGATATTCCTTTGCCAGTTGATCCAACCAGACGTATGCATTTTTGGCGAGCAGTACCAGGCGTGGCATCCAATCGCTATCAGGGCTGAATCGCTCCTCTTCAGGATAATCCTGCGATGTAATTTTGTATTCCGGAATATGCGCCGGGCCGGGGCCAAAGAAAATGGGCTTTTCTTCTTCCTTGATGAAATCGATACTCTTCAATAGCTGCTGCAGATATTCGCCTAAGGTGGCTCCCCAACGCTCGCGGATAAAATCCAACTGACCAGTTAGGGAATGTGGCGACGCCAATGCAGGTGCGCGCAGCAATTGGATTAGGGTTTGGTTATCAGAGCCGAAGGTGGGTTGGGTCTCGAAGAATTCATGCAGTTGGTTGATGATCTCCGGATATATGGTGTGCTTCTCGAGTTTGCTGTCATCGAAGAGTTCCTGGTAAGCTGCGAAGGCCGGGTTGGCATTGGCCAACCAGAGCATGAGCAATTCCTCGAGGGCAATATGTCGATTGAGCAGGCCATCGGTGCGCCCCCATAGGTATTCATCGATGGTGCTTTCACCGCGATAGACAACTCGAGGTGGGAATTCATCGGAGAAGCGGCGCAAGGCGTTATCGACTTTTTCCTTGCCCAGTTTCGTGTCCAGCCAATTCAAGGCTTTTTCTAAGGCTTGGGGATTCACCTGCAGCCGATATTGACGTGCCATAATATGTAGTAGCTCATCGATCAAGCCCATGGCATTGATCTGGCCTGCTTTGACCGCTTGCTCAGGGAAGCGGATCAAATCTCGCTGTGTGTTCATCTTCTGGGCGAAGGTGCGCGCGGCGTGAAAATCGGCAAAAATGACATTGCCGCTAAGTGCGTAAAGTGTCTCTGAAAATTGGTAACGCTCTCTGGATTGACGGGAGATGTGGAATTCGAATTGGGGCATTTGAGAAGAGTTGGTGGATCGTCAGGATGTTTGTTCGCTTGTTAATTGGTAGTTTAGTTATACCATGGTTTGCATTCCCAGTGACCGGTATCCAGTCTTCAGAATCCAATGATCAAAGTAACCAGTCGCACTTCTTTACGCGGTACAATTTTGGACAATATCTTAAAGATGCAGGAGTTACGCACTTGCCCCCTCGCCCCCAACCCTTCGGTATCACTCAGGGCAGGCCTTGGGGGGAATCCAGGGCAATTTCCCCCCAGACTTGTTCTGAGCTTGTCGAAGGGGTTGGGGGGTTGGGGAGCTTCAATTTAGAAACACTCTCCATCTGCGTAACTCCTGAGAGTATTGTTGGTCGATATTCGATGCACGACCTTTGCAACTGCGGCGTTAGCCGAGATCGCTGACCAAAATATTGAATACAAATCTCTGCGCTCTTCGCGCGCTCTGCGATTAGTTTTTATCAAGGTTATTTGCAGGACTTACGCAATTGGGGTAGCCAGCCCAACCGAGTTGGGCGAAAAATGCTAACCAACACCCAACGCGGTTGGATTTCTACCCTAGAAATGCGTGAGCTGCGTAAGTCCAAATTTATTAAGGAGAACTATATTGCGAATCACAAGCTGGAATGTCAATGGATTGCGTGCTGCCCTCCGTAAAGGCGCAGCAGACTGGTGGGAGACAGATCAACCGGATGTTTTATGTTTGCAAGAGGTTCGGGCAGTCCCGGATCAGATCACCAAAGCGCAGCGTGCTCAATTAGAACAAGGCCATGCTGAGTGGAATCCAGCCCAAAAACCGGGTTACAGCGGTGTGGCGACATTTTCACAAATTGAGCCATTGGAGTCTCAAAAGGGGATGGGTGAGGATCGTTTTGATAACGAAGGACGCCTGATACAGACCAAGTTTGAAGGTTTCAGACTTTTCAATATCTATTTTCCCAATGGTAGTCGCGATCACAGCCGCGTTGGGTATAAACTGGAGTTTTATGCCTATCTTTTAGGTCTTTGTGACGCGCTGCATGAGGCAGGTGAGCAGGTTATCATTTGTGGCGATTTCAACACTTGTCATCAGGAAATCGATCTCAAAAACTACCGCCAAAATAGGAAATCCACTGGATTTCTCCCCGAAGAGCGAGCCTGGGTGGACAAATATCTAGAGCATGGCTTTGAGGATGCTTACCGCGCCTTGTATCCAGAGCGGGTGCAATATACCTGGTGGTCGAATTGGGGGAATGCCCGTGCGAATAACACAGGCTGGCGGTTAGATTATTTTTTGGTCAGTGAGAGCCTGATGCCGCGCGTTCAGGATGTGATCATCCACGATGATGTGCTCGGTTCCGATCACTGCCCGGTGACATTAGTTATCTAGCGATTTCCTGAGACTGCGCTCAGTAAAAAAAGCCCTGCGGGCACAAAC
>CAYQQX010000119.1:0-14064 GCA_964419495.1 uncultured Anaerolineales bacterium | reverse complement strand
TAAACTTTTGCTGTTTTGAGGAGGGTCTAGCACCCTTTTTGCAGTAGAGTCATTATTGCCATCCTGACTCTTTCTGCTTGCGGAACAGAGCAGGCTGCTCAAGCCGCACCTTATGTGGAATTGAATCAACTCGAACCACTACCCGATGTGGCCGAAAATGGAATTCTTCCTCTGAAGGTAGCAGTTGCAGCAGTGATTTCTCCGGAGGGCACAGTTGAAAGCTATGAGCCATTATTATCTTATCTTGAAAACAAAGTTGGGCGCCCAGTTGAATTGATTCAGCGACGAACCTATGCCGAAATCAATGATTTGATCAAGACAGGGGATGTCGATGTCGCATTTGTATGTACCAGCGCTTATATTGTTGGCAGGCAAGATTTCAATATGCAGTTATTGGTTGCTCCGGTTGTAAATGGGGAGTCTTTCTACCGGTCACAATTGATTGTTCCGGTGGGAAGTGATGCAGAATCTATTGTTGACCTGAGGGGGAAAGTCTTTGCCTTTACAGATCCAATGTCATTTTCTGGTCGAATGTATCCTACTTATTTGCTTCAAATAATTGGTGAATCGCCAGCTGACTTTTTCCAAAGGATATTTATGACATATAGTCATGACGATGCTATTCATTCAGTGGCAGATGGTCTGGCAGATGGTGCAGCGGTCGATTCTTTGGTTCTAGATTTCGCTTTAGCCCGGGATCCTGATCTTGAGAAACGACTCAAAATCATTCACACATCACCTCCATTTGGAATCCCACCAGTTGTTGTTAGCCCCAATATTCGTCCCCAGCAGCGGGTCGAGTTGGAGGAGATATTTTTGAACATGCATCACTCTGACGATGGAATATTAGCTATGCAGGTTTTAGATATTGAAAAATTTACACTTGTATCGGAAGAACTCTATAACGCTGTAGAAGATATAAAAACAGAAATTGCCAGTGAATTAGATTTGCCATGAACCCAGAGAAATTTCTGTCACTCTCCTTAAAACTATGGGAGACTTTAGGAGCTGTTAGTATTCGAACAAAGATCTTTGGGATCGTACTTGGCAGCACCTTGCTGCTAAGTTTAGGATTTGCTCTACAAACTCGGTTGGCATTGCAAGAGGTTCTGGAACTGAAATCACAAGAACAAGGGATATCCATTGCTCAAGACTTGGCATCCAGCTCTACAGATCTGATTTTGGTAAACGATTTGTATGCTTTGCATCAATTATTGGAAGAAGTTAAAAACAGTTTTAGCGACGTGCGCTATGCATTTGTTCTTGACCCGGAAGGTTATGTTTTGGCACATACCTTCGGTGAGGGATTTCCCATTGAACTGTTGGATATCAACCCGCTTGCGATTGGCGAGCATCACAGTCTGCTTGCACTACAAACTAATGAGGGCATCGTTTGGGATGTGGCAGAATCTATTTTTGAAGGAAGAGCTGGTATAGCTCGGGTGGGTATCTCCAGCCAAAGCATGCAAGATACTCTATCGAAGCTGACTACTCAATTGGGTTTGACAGTTTTAGGGGTACTTGGGGTAAGCCTATTGGCAGCCACTCTGTTGACATGGATTTTAACACGCCCGATTTTGGAATTGGTTGAGGCGACACGCACTGTTGGAAAGGGCGATTTTTCAATCCAAGTTCAGCGCTGGGCGAATGATGAGATCGGCGACCTGGCCGAAGCATTTAATCAAATGACTTCAGATTTGAGCCGAATAAATAAAATCCGTGCCGAGCGTGAAAAACTGCGACGACAACTCATTGATGGGATGATTTCTGCTCAAGAGGATGAACGCAAGCGAATAGCTAGAGAGCTGCACGATAGCACGTCGCAAAGTTTAACTTCTCTCAAGGTTGGTTTGCGTTCATTAGAAAAAATATGCGATCGTCCTGAAACGCATGAGCATGTCTCAGACTTACGCCAGGTATTGGATCACACCTTAGATGAAGTTCACTCACTCGCTGTGCAATTACGTCCGGCAGCACTTGATGATTTAGGGTTATCTGCTGCATTAGAACGATATCTAACTGATTGGCAAGAACAATATCGCCTCAATGTAGATTTTGTCATTCATACTCCTGACTGTAGATTGCCAGAATTTGTTGAGACAGCTATTTATCGCATTATTCAAGAGGGACTTACTAACGTGTACAGACACGCAGAAGCTCAATCAATAAGTGTATTAGTAGAACGTCGCAAGCACGATGTCATCACTGTCATTGAAGATGATGGAAAAGGTTATGATATTGACCATGTTAATTCTGGCTCCCGATTGGGATTAGTAGGTATGCGAGAGCGTGCCGAGTTGCTGGGTGGGGAATTAACCATTGAAACTATTGCTAGCAAAGGAACGAGTTTGTTTATTCGTATTCCTATTGAATCTAAGGTAAGTGTTATTGAATGAATCATCCTTATAGGGTATTACTCGCTGACGATCATGCAGTTTTGCGTTCTGGCTTGAAAGCTATGTTGGCACAGCATCAAGATTATGATGTTGTGGGGGAAGCGGCAAATGGCTTGGAAACTCTGAAGATGGCAGCAGAATTACAACCTGATTTGATCTTACTTGATCTGACCATGCCAGGTCTCAATGGCCTCGATGCTCTTCCGTCCATCAAAAGGAACTCACCGGCTTCAATCATACTCATTCTCACGATGCATGAAGATCCGCAGTATTTTCAGCAAGCCATGCGAAATGGCGCGGCAGGTTATGTGCTCAAAAAAGCTGCCGATAGCGAATTGCTCTCTGCAATGTGGGCAGTAATGCATGGCGAAAGATATATTCATCCCACCATGACAAACCAATTCATCGAAGATTTAATCCCAGGATTAAAAAAGCAGCCCAACGAAAGCAACTGGAAAAACCTGAGTCAGCGTGAGCAGCAAGTTTTGCGCTTAGTTGCACTTGGCCATACCGGCGCAGAGATTGCTGAAGAATTGAATTTAAGCCCTAAGACCATAGACACTTATCGATCCAGGGGGATGGAAAAACTAGGATTAAAAACCCGCGCCGCACTCGTACGTTTTGCTCTGGAACGCGGGTTGCTCACTTAAGAATCTGAATTTCCCCAATTGAATATCTGATTTTCCAAGCCTTTGCTTAGAAGCCTCGTTCATGATGTGATAGGTATTCTGCATTTCTATTTACGCGGGATTCCGCTCATTTTAATCGAGGTCGGGAAATTCCTTACACAATGTAGGGAAAATGGTGGATTTCCCGACATCGAAAATGATTCAAAAAAATTAGAATCTATCAGCGTATGTGAATTTTAGAATTATTGTGCAATCACCCGATTTTCCAAAGGAGGTGTTTCATACCCTAACTGATATTTTTTCTCAAAATTTCTAGAAGCAGATAATCCATTTGATAATAAAAATGAAAGGAGGTAGAAATCGATGAAAAACCAAGCGGTTCGAGACGACGTCAAAGATGTTGAAGATCATTCATCTATCTCTCGACGTTCGTTCCTGAAACTGATGGGTGCCACGGGCGGGGCAAGTGTTGCATTGGCCGGCACTCCAAAGCTTAACATTTTCGATTTCACCAAAACCGCGGCAGCTCAGGGTAGTGTAAAGGGCGAATGGTTGCCCACAACATGTCAGGGCTGCACTTCGTGGTGTTCGAAACAAGTTTATGTAGTAGACGGTCGTGCGATCAAAGTGCGCGGTAACTCTAATTCTAAGGTCAATGGCATTGCCAGTTGCCCAAGAGCACATTTAAGTTTGCAGCAGGTTTATGATCCAGACCGGCTCAAAACCCCCATGAAACGCACAAATCCTAACAAGGGTCGTAATGAAGACCCTCAATTTGTGCCCATAACGTGGGATGAAGCGCTCGACACCGTCGTCGATAAGATTATGGAGCTGCGCGACAACAACGAAACGCACAAGTACATGTTGATGCGCGGACGCTATTCCTACATGCGGGATGTTATTTATGATCGCATGACCAAGATTATTGGTTCCCCAAACAACATTTCTCACAGTGCTATCTGCGCTGAGGCTGAGAAATTTGGCCCCTATTATACTGAGGGCGAGTGGACATATCGACAGTATGATATCAAGAATACGAATTACATCTTGCTTTGGGGCGCAGACCCGCTTTCTGCTAATCGACAGGTTTCGTACTATTTAAGCGCCTGGGGTGAGGCGCTGGATAATGCCAAATCAGCAGTCATCGATCCCCGTTTCTCCGCAACAGCCTCAAAATCAGACGAGTGGTTGCCGGTCAAGCCCGGTGAAGATGGAGCTTTGGCAGTGGCGATGGCCCATGTTATCTTGGTCGAAGGTCTTTGGTACAAAGAATTCGTGGGTGATTTTGTAGATGGCGAAAATCGTTTCTTTGCCAAGGGTATGGTCAACCCAGGTACGTTCGAAGAGAAATACACCAATGGATTGATCAAATGGTGGAATCTCGAACTTAAAGACAAAACCCCAGAGTGGGCCGAAGCGCTAACTGGAATCCCTGCTGAGCAAATTCGCCGTGTTGCTATGGGCTTTGCCACAGCTGCTCCTCATGCCATTTCCTGGGTGGGCGGTGGTCCGGTGATGCAGCCGCGCGGCTCTTATGCATCGATGGCCGCTCACGCGCTCAATGGGCTGGTGGGTTCGGTGGACAATGTTGGCGGTACGCTCAAGGCTAATAAAGAGTACACCCAGAAATTCCCTGGTTATGAAGATTTCATGGATGATATTGCCAAGGAAGGCAAAGGCCACAAGAAGATCGATCATCGCGGCCGCAAAGAATTCCCTGCCCTGACCAAAGGCAAATCCGGTGGCGGTGTGGTTACCAATAACGCCGCAGATGGCATCATCAACGAAGACCCTAACGAGATCAAAGTTGCTATTGGTTATATGAACAACTTCGCCTTCTCTTGCCCGCAGAGTGAGCGCTGGTTCGAGGCTTTGGCCAAGATCCCCTTCCTGGTTCATATCACTACCAATGCTTCTGAGTTCTCCTGGTTCTCGGATATCCTACTGCCTTCGACGCATCACATGTTTGAGAAATATGGTTATGTGAAAGCGCATGGCAACGGCTATCGCCATGTGACCATGAACCTACCTGTAATAGAGCCTGTTTGGGATGTGTACACAGATGAAACTGAGATACCTTACCTTTTAGCTGAGAAGCTTGCGGAGCGAGGTTTTTCTAACTTGTTGGATCATTACCAGTCTTATGTTGATCCCGAAACTGGTGCTGCTCCAACTGATCAGGCAGAATTTGCCCTTTATGCACTGAAGCATGCTACGCATAAATTGTGGGATCCAGCCAAATACCAGGCAGGAGATAAATTTAGTGGCTGGGAAGAATTCAAGGCCGCTGGTGTTTGGAACTCTGCCCCATATCCCTTCAAGAAGCGCTGGGGCAAGATGAAGACTGCAAGTGGTATGTTCGAGTTCTACAGCGAAACCCTCAAAGCAGCTTTGGAAGGCCACGCTGAAAATCACGAGACCGATGTTGATGATATTCTCGAAACCTGTAACTATCAAGCTCGTGGCGAAATGGCCTTCGTGCCCCACTACGAAGAACCTTTGGTGCATGGTGATGAGAACGAATTTCCCTTAACTTTCGTGGATTACAAATCTCGCTTGAACCGAGAAGGTCGCTCGGCAAACTGTACCTGGTATCAAGAACTACGTGATTTGGATCCTGGCGATGAAGCTTGGGACGATGTTGCCAAGTTCAACCCAATCGATGCAAAGAAATTAGGCATTGAGACCGGCGACAAGATCAAATTGGTCTCGACGACCGGCGCGATTGAATGCACTGCCAAGTTGTGGGAAGGCGTCCGCCCTGGCACTGTTGCCAAAGCTTACGGTCAAGGTCACTGGGCTTATGGTCGCGTGGCAGCCGAAGATTTTGGTAAAACCGCCCGTGGCGGCAACAATAACGAACTACTCCCCGCAGACTATGATCGTTTGAGCGGTAGCTCAGCCTATTATGGTTTCGCCCGGGTGAAAGTTGAAAAGGTCTAGGAGGTATACGATGGCTAGATACGCAATGGTTATAGACCTACAACGTTGCACAGGTTGCGGTGGGTGCATCCTCGCCTGCAAAAATGAGAACAACCTTTCACAGGGAGTTTCCTGGTCAAGCAAAATTGCCTGGACAGAAGGAACATTCCCCGATGTACGTTACACCTATATCACAACTTTGTGTAATCACTGTGAAAACCCCCCCTGTGTTAAAGGTTGCCCAACAAAAGCAATGTACCAAACAGAAGATGGTGTGGTTGCTCATGACCCCGACAAGTGTATTGGATGTCGCTACTGTATGACACGCTGTCCCTATGGAGTGATTCACTTCAACTGGGATCACCCTCATGCCGATTGGTTAGGGCATGTAGAACTGATTCCAAATGGCACTACTGCACCTGTTGAACTGGTCAGCAAGAATGGTGGAACAGCAACCCCTTATTACAACCCGGCGCTCGAAGAAACATACGCTGGCGTACGGCCGCGTGGTGTGGTTGAGAAATGCACTTTTTGCAATCACCGACTCCAAAATGGCGAATTGCCCTACTGTGTCGAATCATGCCCCTCCAACGCCAGAATATTTGGTGATTTGGATGACCCGAACAGTGAAGTCAGCAAAGTGCTGGCCAAATTCGAGTCTTTCAGGCTGAGGGAAAACCTGGGTACCGAACCGAAGGTCTTTTATGTTCGTGAATTCACGCCAGGTTCGAACGATGCCTCTAAAGGAGGTGTATGATGTCCGAGATAAAAGCAAAATCCGCAAAGTCAACTGTCTGGTTGGCAGTGTTAGGAATTGCGATTCTGGCGGGGTTGTACACAACCTACAAAGTGGTTACTGAAGGTTTGACGATTTATGGTGCCAACGATCAGGTCGTATGGACCTTACCTCTGGCTGCCTATACCTTCTTTTCCTTGATGAGTGCTGGATCTGCCTTGGTGGCAACCCTGCCGCAAGTATTGGGTTTCCAGCAGTTCGTGACTCTGACAAAACGCACCACTGTGTTGTCAATTGCCGCACTGGTCGCCGCGTTTATTTGCATGTTCTTGGAACTTGGCAATCCCTGGCATATGCTCAGCTATATTACCTCACCGAACCCATCATCGAGTTTGTGGGGGCTTGGGGTATTGTATCTCTTGCAATTCGTGTTCTTGCTGATCATGTTTTGGCGCTTGAACAAGGGCAAATCTTTCAAATGGTTAGCGATCTTCGTTTTTGGTCTCGCAGTTCTGTCTTCTACAACACTAGGTTCAACCTTTGGATTGGTTGAAGCAAGATCGTTTTACTTTGGTGAGTTTATGCCAATTTACTTCTTGTTGAACGCCCTTCTAAGCGGCCTGGCAGTGATTATCTTAGCCAACCTGTTCCAGAAGATTGGACATGTTGAAGATTTAGACAAATTACTCAGAATTGTATTGGGCGTAGCTTTGATATTCTTCGTTTGGAGAACGTTTGTTGGTCTGTATGCCAGCTCTCCAGAATTTGAATCTTTCAAACACATGTTCGGTACATGGATGTATCAGGTTGAATTTTGGCTGGGTTTGGCACTGCCATTCCTGCTGCTATTGGTCCCGACTTTCCGAGAAATGGTCTGGGCAAGGTTTTCGGCTGCCGGTTTGGTTCTGGCAGGAATCTTCGTGCGCAGTTTGTTGCTCGTTGAGAGCGGATTGAGCATCCCTGGAGATCCACGTTTGACGGGAGTTCCAGGTTTTGTGACCGTGTCTTACACAGTTTGGGAATGGTTGGCGTTTGTGTTTGCACTGGCAGTTCTCTTCCTGCTATACACGATCGGAGACAAGTACTTCAATCTTGAAACAGCATAAATGTATCAATCGATCTCCGAGAGATCATACCCTCTCGGAGATCGGCAACGGTTAATTGTCTGTGAGAATTTACAAAATCCTATGAACATCGAAAAATTCTTCCAAATTGAATCTGAGCGTTCAGAAATTTATCAGCTGTTGGCTGAATGTTATTCGCTGCCTGATGAAGGCACACTTCCTAAGATAGCGGCTATTGTAACTGCTATGAAAAAAGCACAATCTGATTTTGAGTTTGTTGTTAAACTCACAATTTTCGACACACCGCCAGATGATTTGTTGATTGATTACTCCCGGCTGTTTGTCGGACCTTATAAGTTATTGGCTCCTCCTTATGGTTCGATTTACTTGGAAGGTCAACGTCAGTTAATGGGTAATTCAACTATGGATGCGCAATCGCGCTACGAGGAAGCTGGCCTGAAATTTTCTAAAGATTTTCGAGAAGCCCCCGATCATATTGCTGCTGAACTTGAATTCTTGCACTTTTTGATATTCCTTGAGATTGAGGCTCTCGAAAAAGAAGAATGGGAAGCCGCCCTAGATTCGATAAAACTTCAGGAATTATTCTTAAAAGATCATTTAGGCGCTTGGGTTTCAGCCTTTACATCCAATGTCGAAGAACATGCTGAAACAGAATTTTATAAAATCCTGGCAAGGATCACCAGAAAGTTTGTCCAAGATGATTTGAAAAATTTGACAGCAGTATCAATCTCCCAATTTGAGCGATTGATCATAGTCGAATAATACCGGAGATTTGTTTCGATAACAGAACTTATAAATGAACTGACAAATAGAAAGCTCCGAGCCTGAATCCCTAAACGTTGGCAGCGAAAGGTTTGCAGGCCGGTCATCTGCATGATGACCCCGGTCGGCGGTGGAAACACCTCGACCCCCCGAAGTTCTTCCTCCTATTCTTCTCTACCCTCTCCAACTTGGAGAGGGTGGGAGGGAGGAAATGAACGGAATTGAAAAGGAGATAGCCCTGTGCCAGAATCATAAGATTCGCCAGGAGACTCTCCTGGCGAATCTTTTATTTGTTCAATACCAAGTTTTTCTATTAGGAGATCAAAATGCATGATTTAGCAACTTTGCTTGAAATTTCCTCATCTAGACATACCCATCTCTGCCCCCGACAGGTGATTGGTGTCCGTTTGGGATTAGCTGGCGCAGAAGCTTTGGGAATTGATGTGCCCCAGAAAAAAAAGCGTCTGCTAACCATCGTCGAAACAGATGGCTGTTTTGCTGATGGCGTGGAAGTCGCCACAGGCTGTTCTGTTGGCCACCGTACCCTGCGAGTTGAGGATTACGGTAAGATCGCGGCGACATTCATCGACACAAAGACTGGAGAAGCAGTGCGGGTCGCTCCGCACCTGGATGTCAGGCAGAAAGCTTACGAATATGCCCCACATCAAGAAAAGCGCTACTTTGCCCAACTTGACGGCTACCAGGTAATGCCTATCGAAGAGCTGGTATTCATCGAAGAAGTCCAACTCACAACTCCTATTGTCGAGATTGTCAGTCGGGCTGGGGTGAGGGTCAATTGTGAAATTTGTGGGGAAGAGATCATCAATGAGCGTGAAGTTTGTCGGGATGACCGCATGCTTTGTAAGGCTTGCTGTGGTAACGCCTATTACCAGATTGTTGAGCCGATATTGTCTCATCAGATCTGGGCTTCTTTGGTGGAAGCATAATCAACGATGAATCTAACGATCCGTTTTTTCGCCACACTTAAAGAACATGCTGGAGTGACACAACTAGAGGTCGAACTCTCAGAGCCAGCCTCTGTTCGAAACTTGTTAGCAGCGCTGCTTCAAGAATGCCCAGCGTTGGAGTCGGCCCTGGAATCGACTATTGTGGCTGTCAACCAGGAGTTTGCCGACGTGGATCAGATGCTGACCCCGAATGACGAAGTCGTACTTTTTCCACCTGTAAGTGGAGGATAATTCATGCCACCGTATTTGCTCGCCCTGGCTGTAACAGCCATCGCCTTCCTATATTCCAGCGTTGGATTCGGCGGCGCGACCGGATACCTGGCCGCTATGACACTCTTAGGGCTGTCGCCTCAGACCATGGCCAGTACTGCCCTGGTGCTCAATATTCTGGTGGCCAGCATTTCCTTTACCAATTATTATCGGGCCAGGCATCTCAACACGCAGTTACTCTGGCCCTTCCTGGTTACATCTATCCCAGCAGCCTTCTTGGGCGGCTACTTCAAACTGAACGATCAAATTTATTACATATTGCTCTATGCTGTTCTGACGTTTGTTGCCGTTCGCCTACTATTCTTCTCAAATCGAATACAGGCAAAAACATTGCATGGACAGTTACCGCCACGTTGGGTTGCCCTGCTCACCGGTCTGGGAATAGGCCTGCTCTCAGGAATAGTGGGTATCGGCGGCGGCATCTTTCTCTCACCGGTTATCATACTGGCGGGATGGGGTACGCCAAAAAAATCCTCGGCTGTGGCCGCTGCCTTCATTGTGCTCAATTCCGTCAGCGGTCTGGTAGGGCGGGTGATGGGGGGTAATTTTGTCTTTGGGCAGTTCGGGTTGCTGCTGATCCCCTTTGTATTGTTGGGAGCGCTGGGTGGCAGTTGGCTGGGTGCGCAGCGATTGAGCAGCCTCAACTTACGACGGGCGTTGGGTATGGTGATGTCGCTCGCGGTGACAAATTACTGGTGGAAATTACTGGGGTAAATTATGCTGACTGATGCTTTTGGACGATCCATCTCATATTTGCGGATTTCACTTACGCCAAGATGTAATCTGCGCTGTGTGTACTGCATGCCCCCAGATGGAATGCCGGAACCTGCTCCAGGTGAATTGCTGACAAACGAAGAGATTCTGCAATTTGTGACACAGGCTGCGCTATTAGGATTGAAACACGTCCGTTTGACAGGTGGAGAGCCTCTTCTGAGACGCGGATTGTGTGACTTGGTACATCGTATTGCAACCATATCAGGGATAAAGGAAGTCAGCCTGACCACCAACGCCATGCTATTAGCAAAACAGGCAGCTGCCCTCGCCGCGGCAGGGTTGACGCGGGTCAATATCAGCCTCGATACCCTGGATTCCGAGAAATTCCACCGAATCACTCGTGGGGGAAAGATCGAACGGCTCTTTGATGGCATTGCAGCAGCCGAGTTTAACGGACTGACGCCTATCAAAATCAACACCGTGGTCGTGCGCGGCCTGAACGATGACGAACTCTCTAACCTGGCTCGATTAAGCGTGGATCATCCATGGCACATTCGATTTATTGAACTCATGCCAATGGGGAATGCACAAAATTGGGGAGCGGGCTTTCCCCTTCCAGATCAGCGATACATCTCCGTACAAGAGATGAAAGCCCAGCTTGCTAGTTTATACCTGCAACCAGCCGCGGCTCCTACGGGTAATGGGCCAGCACGTACATGCCGTATCCCTGGAGCTCCTGGAACAGTGGGGTTTATCTCGCCCCTTGGGGAACATTTCTGTGGAAGCTGCAACCGATTGCGGTTAACCTCCGATGGTGCCCTTCGACCATGTTTGTTGCAAGACACCGAGATTTCAATTAGAGATCATTTGGATAATCAGCAAGCTCTGACTGAAACTATTTTGCAAGCAGCCGCCCTAAAACCGGAAGGCCACCAACTTTTTCAAGATCAATATCCAGAAGCGCGCCGTATGGCTCAAATCGGGGGATAATCAAATTGTCAAAAAAAATATACAAAGGTATTTTTATATCAAATTGATTACGTTGAAAATCCTGATTTACCAATTTTGTTTGTCAATTACGTTCGATACAAGCAAGGTGAATTTATGGAGATCCTTGTGATAGCCAAGTAGAAACTTGTATTTCGATTTTATAGTGCGAGATCAGAAATTGGCCTCGCACTTTTTTGTTTGATTGCGCCTCACCAGGCGTTAGGCTATACTTCCCTTATGTCTGTCTACCTACACGATATTCCTCTATCAGATGCAATATCGCGCCTCCAGCAGGCGCTCAATGATGCCGAATTAGACGGAGTTTTGGGAGTTAAAGAAATCCCCCTGGACGAACACGCCCTGGGGCGTGTCACCGCCGAACCCGTCTGGGCAAAGATATCCTCTCCGCATTACCACGCCTCGGCCATGGATGGCTTTGCTGTGCGAGCGCATGAGACTGATGGCGCGTTGACTACTGCGCCGTTAAATTTGCGCTACACGGAACAGACCATCTATGTAGACACCGGTGATCCGCTGCCTGATTGGGCCAACGCGGTTATTCCCATTGAGAATGTTGAGTCTGTTGATGGCAAAGGTGAAAACGCCGCGGATCAGCGCAAACCTTACTCCATTCGCATTCGTGAGGCGGTGACACCTTGGGCGCATGTGCGGCCCATGGGTGAAGATATGGTTGCTACACAGTTAGTGCTTCCCGCGGGGCATACACTTCGCCCAGCGGATTTGGGAGCCATAGCTGGGTGTGGTCATGGCACAGTGCGTGTTGCGCGACGACCTAAAATAGCCATTATTCCCACGGGAACTGAATTGGTGGAGATTGGCGAATCGGTATCCAGCGGCGATATCATTGAATACAATTCGATGGTCATGGCGGCGCAGATCATGGGGTGGGGTGGTGAGGCTACCCGATATCCGATTACGCCCGATGTTTTCGAAGAGATTAAGGCGCAGGTTGCTGCAGCCGCCCAAGACCATGATTTGATCTTGTTGAATGCCGGATCCTCCGCGGGTTCAGAAGACTTCTCAGCCAGCGTGGTGGAGGCCCTTGGAGAGCTGCTTGTTCATGGAGTTGCTGTACGTCCTGGGCATCCTGTAATTCTTGGAATGATCCATAGACCCCAGGGGTCTTCGAAAACCCCTGGGGTCTCGGAACATGTCCCCATCATTGGTGTGCCCGGCTACCCCGTCTCCGCCGCGCTGACCGGGGAGATTTTCGTCGAGCCGCTGCTGGCTAAGTGGCTCGGGCGCAGGCCGGCAGAACCCATCGATATTGAAGCAACATTGACACGCAAAATGGTCTCACCCGCGGGAGATGATGATTATGTGCGCGTGGCGGTTGGGAAAGTCGGCCAGCGGACTCTGGCGGCTCCGCTTTCGCGCGGTTCGGGGGTGATTACCTCTTTGGTGCGCGCCGATGGCATTGTGGTTGTGCCTAGCGGCTCTCAGGGCATGCCCGCTGGGGAGCGAGTCAGTGTGCGCTTGTATCGTTCGCCGAAAGAGATCGAGCGTACGATTTTTGCCATTGGCTCTCACGACATCATTCTGGATGTGATGGCTCAATTTTTAGCTGCCAGGGATCGCCGTTTGACATCTGCCAATGTTGGCAGCCTTGGGGGTCTAGTCGCCTTGCGGCGCGGAGAAGCGCATCTGGCTGGCGCGCATCTCTTGGACCCGGAAACTGGTGAATACAACTTGTCTTACGTCCGCCAATACTTGCCCGGTGTCCCTGTGCAGGTGATGGCACTGGTCGGACGGGAGCAAGGTTTGCTGGTACCCAAAGGAAACCCAAAGGCAATTAATTCTTTGGGTGATCTGACCAACCCCGAGGTCAGTATGGTCAACCGGCAGCGGGGCGCGGGTACGCGCATCTTATTGGATTATCACTTGGACCAGTTAAACATCAAATCGGATGAAATCCAAGGATATGAGCACGAAGAGTTTACGCATCTTGCCGTGGCTGCGGCGGTGGCATCGGGACGCGCCGATTGCGGTCTGGGTATTGCTGCGGCCGCTCAGGCACTAGATTTAGATTTCATCCCGCTGTTCAAAGAGAGATATGATTTAATACTGCCTAAGGAATATTCTGAAAGCCCATTGTTGAATCCATTGCATATAGTTCTTGATGACCCGGCATTCAGAACCTTGGTGGGTTCTTTGCCTGGCTATGATCTCTCGCCAATGGGAAAGATGATAGCCGAAATGAAGTAGGTATGCTTGAAGTATTGGTTATAGATGATAATCGCAGCCTGGCCGATATGATGGTCATGATGCTTGATATGTTGGGCGTATCGGGACGCGCCGTATATGGATCGCGTTCTGCGTTGAGGGCACTCAAGGAAAGTGTTCCCGATGTAGTGTTCCTGGATATCAATATGCCCAATGTGGATGGGTTCGAGGTGTTATCGTATATTCGCAGAAGCCCTGGAGTTGAGAATACGCCGGTGGTTGTGATCACTTCCGATGATCAACCGGAAACAGCTAATCGAGCGAAAGTATTAGGAGCGGTCAGTTTAGTCGTTAAGCCAGTCACGGTGGAAATTCTCGAAAATACGCTCAAGCAAACTGGGCTGTTAG
>CAYQQX010000118.1:0-14112 GCA_964419495.1 uncultured Anaerolineales bacterium | reverse complement strand
GGCAGGCCCGTAAGAAGCGGGATTTTGGTTCGTTATTTGTCATTCATACTCCTAATTCTGGCGATTTAACAGAAAGTTTATCAATAAAATTGCGATACCACTCAATATAGCAGTCAGGTGATAGGGCAAAAATTGACCCACTTCTACGGGCGCATGGAAGATCAATTTCAACGAAAAATAAACCACCCAAACAAAGATACCTATGCCGACCAGCATGTGACCCAGGGTTCGCAAACGTGTCTTCTTGGGAGATTCAAGGTCCATTTCCCTCCGGACAGCAGCCTTCAAGCGCGAGCCCCCAACCACACCAATCAAATGAAAGGGCAAGAACCAGAAAAGCGATGGTTTCTGTCCCATGGTCCGTAAAATTATAAATGGCACCCAGGTCAGTACTCCGATCCATATGAGAACACTGGCCAAACGATAGCGAGTCAGGCTGGTTGGGAGAGCTTCATCTTTCGTCACCATGATTTGAAGGTCTCCGATGCAGCATCAATAGTGGCGTCAATTTCGGCATCGCCATGGGCTGTGGACATGAAACCGGCCTCGAATTGGGAGGGTGCCAAATAAACGCCGCGCTCCAACATGCCTTGGAAATATTTTCCGAAGACATCGGTATCGCTGGTCTTAGCAGAAGGCCAATCCGTGACTCGATTTTCAGTGAAGAAAGTGGAGAACATGGTACCAACCCGATTCTGCCAAACAGGGATGCCCGCATC
The DNA here is from genome assembly GCA_964419495.1 of uncultured Anaerolineales bacterium. GTDB lineage: Bacteria > Chloroflexota > Anaerolineae > Anaerolineales > UBA11858 > NIOZ-UU35. The sequence goes on along the minus strand of CAYQQX010000118.1, from coordinate 13,393 downwards.
CTTCGCCGCGGATCCAATCCCATCGGCGAGTTTCTGGCTGGAATTCTCGAGGGACCCCCAGACCCCAGGTTTATCCAACGCCCTGAGCGTTGCGATCCCGGCTGCCATGGCTAACGGATTCCCCGAGAGTGTCCCGGCCTGGTAAACAGGTCCCGCGGGCGCGATCATCGACATGATTTCGCGTTTGCCGCCGTAGGCTCCCACAGGCAATCCGCCGCCAATCACCTTACCCAGCGTGGTTAGATCAGGTTGAATGTCGTACAGGGTTTGAGCACCACTGGGGTGAACGCGGAACCCGGTCATTACTTCATCGAAGATCAACAGCGCGCCATATTCTTGCGTAACAGCCCGTATTCCATTCAGAAATTCCTCTTCGGGTACAACTACGCCCATATTCCCAGCCACGGGCTCCAGGATAATGGCGGCGATCTCATCGGGATATATCTCGAATAGCTCTCGGACCGAGTCGAGGTCATTGTAGCGCGCCACCAGGGTATCTTCCACTGTGGAGGCAGGCACACCTGGCGAATCGGGCAAGCCCAGTGTCGCCACACCGGAGCCCGCCTGTACCAATAACAAATCCGCGTGACCGTGATAACAGCCTTCGAATTTGATGATCTTGTCCCGTTGGGTATAGGCCCGGGCCAGCCTCAGGGCAGTCATGGTAGCCTCGGTTCCAGAATTGACAAAGCGCAGCATCTCTATATTGGGCATATATTTCTGCACCAATTGGGCCAACTCTACTTCCAAAGGGCTGGGTGCCCCGTAGCTGGTACCCAGTTCGGCTGCCTGCACCACAGCTTCGACAACCTCGGGGTAAGCATGCCCCAAGATCAGCGGACCCCAGGAGAGTACGTAGTCGATATAGCGATTGCCATCAATATCCTGCAGATAAGCGCCTGCGCCCTTTTCGATGAAAAGGGGCTGCCCGCCCACAGCCCGGAAAGCACGCACGGGGGAATCAACACCACCGGGGAGCAGGGTTTGAGCTTGCTTGAAGAGTTCAACGGATTTAGAAATGTTCATTTTGTCTCCTACAACTTTTGAACACAAAGGGCACGAAGGGGCACAAAGCTTAAACGCTTTGCGATTCTTTTTGCCCTTCGTGGTGAAGGATTTTTTCAGCGGCTAATTTGCCAGAATGAATGCAATCGGGGATGCCAATGCCGATGTAGCCATTCCCAGCCAGCGCTAAACCAGGGAATTCTTCCAAGGCGGCATTGATGCGCTTCAGGCGTTCCGGATGGCCAATATTGTATTGAGGCATGGCTTTTTCCCATTGGTATATCTGGGTCAGCAGGGGTTCGGCGGTGATACCCAAGGTGAGATCGAGTTCTTCGCGGGCAATTTCCAACAAAGCATCATCATCCCAGGTGATCTGCTTCTCTTGCCCAGCGCGGCCAATGAAAACGCGCACCAGAGCGTAACCTTCAGGGGCGCGATGAGGGAATTTGGTCGAGGTCCAGGTACAGGCCAGCGCCTTTCGACCTTCTCGGCGAGGAATGACATAGCCATAGCCATCCAGAGGACGAGACAGTTGGCTTTCGGGGAAGGCCATGGTTACTGTGGCGGTAGAAACGTATTCAATGGCAGTCAATTCCGTGGCTAAATCTGGCGCGAAATTATCAATCAATGCACCGCTGACAAAAGCTGGGGTTGCGAGAATAACGGCATCGGATTCAAGTTGTTCTCCTGTGTCGAGTACCACGTTCCACGTTGAAACGTTTAAACTGCCTGCCCTGAGCCTTTCGAAGGGTTCTAACGTTTTAACGCTCGAACCCAATCTCAAATCTACTCCAGCCATCTCTAATTTTTCAACCAAGGCTTCCACAATTTCTCCCAACCCGGTCAATGGGGTCAGGAAAATGCTCCGGGAACCGGGCGTCTGGGTGGGAGATTTGCCATTGGCTTTGGTCTTTTGGGCGCGTTCCTTACGAACAGCCAGGGCACCCTTTACTAGGCCACCATATTTCAGTTCTAAATCTCGCAGATAGGGCAGGGTGGCCTGCAAACTGAGTTTATCTCCATCCCCAGCATAGATGCCGCTCATTAGCGGCTCAATCAAACTCTCGTACGCTGCACGACCTAACCGGCGTGTGACAAATTCGCCCATGGTCTCATCGCAGTTTTCATCTGCGGCAGGCACCAAGAAATCCATCCCCATGCGGGCTTTGGCCAACCAGGAGAGCAGTCCAGTGCGGATCATGGGGCCGAACTCCGTGGGGATCATCATCGTCAGGCCGCCGGGAAGTTCATGGAGTTTATCGTTCTTGAGGATGTAGGTCTTCTTGGTCTCGGGATTAGTGCCGCGCAGCCGTTCGCTGATTCCCAATTCCTTACATAGTCGCACACCCCAGGGCTTGGTGACCACAAAGGTATCAGGACCACCTTCAATCACAAATTGACCCACCCCGTCTTGGGTGTCATAGGCAACACGTTCAGTGATTAATTTTCCACCCCAATAATTAGCCTGCTCCAACAACGTAATTTGAAGGTCTTCTTGCGCATTTTTCTGGGCGTAGTATGCGGCTGCCAATCCGGCAATCCCGCCGCCAATGATTACTAATTTCATTATTCTTTCCTATCGTCTACCAGCATTCAATCAACAGTCTAGTTCTCCAATGCTATCTAGAAAACAGACTATAAATGGGGTGCTTTCCATTTTTTGATCACCTTGGCAAAGGGGGGCTGGATCTTCTTTTTACGGAAGGGATACCAACCCAATTCGGCGCGAACTGCCTGCTCCTTGAATTCGGTGGAGCCCCAAACCAGGGAGCCACCGAAAACGCCCATCAAAGCAGAACCCCACACAGAGGGGATGAAGATGGAACCAATCACCAAGAGAATGCCTAAGCCCATGAAATATGGCCACCAGAGCAGACCAAGATAACGCTCGCCGCGAATCACCCAGATAAAACCCAGGCCAATAATGAATAAGGTAGCAATGCCAAGTAATAGACCGAACGTATTCATGCGCCTGGCTCCTTTACCAGTTGGATAGCTTCTTCCTTGTTAACAATTCGTCCAACCGGGTTACGGTTTAGCAGGTCAAGTGTGGTCGCACCCTGGCTTTCCCTCATAATACGAGCGTGCCGGGGGTTATCAGGATTGGCAGGCGCATGGCCTTTGATGATGCGTTTCTGCTGGCGCCAGAATTCAAAACTATCCCACAGCAGTGTCACACCCAGGATCCCTATAGCGGCAGATACGATTCGTGAATTGCTGACTAGAGACCAATATTCCAATCCCAGACCCAAAGCCAGGGAAAACGCAATTGGCTTCCATAGCATTTCAACACGCGCTTCAACTACCCGCACAGCAACGTGGCCAAACCAGATGCCGACAAAAGTAGCCGCTGCCGACACCAGGCCAATCCATTGAAGTTCCATGCTGACCTAGTTGCTCCCTTTGGGTTGGTAAACGCAGGCCGGGTCAGTTTCCATGTAGTCCCCAGTGACACCATAAGCCCTGCCCCGCTGGCCACCACAGACATCGCGATATTCACAAATCCCACAGCGGCCTTTAAGTTTGCTGTAGTCTCGCAAATCCTTAAAAATGGGGGCATCGCGATAGACTTCAACCACATCGTCGGTTTTTACATTTCCAGCACTGACGGGCAGGAACCCGGAAGGTTCGATGGATCCGGTGTGGGAAATGAATAAAAAGCCATTGCCATCGTTGACACCCTTGGTGGGGCGATTCAAACCATCAGCGTATTGGAATCCCGCACCCTGGAAGGTAACCGGCTTATCACCGTTGTTTTCGGCTCTCTTACGCTCGATGGCCACGCGGCGGTACATGGGAGCTGCGGTGCCTTTGATATCAAAGGGGGCGGTCTGGGAGAGATCGTAGAGCCAGTTGAAGATGCGCTCGTGCTGCTCAGGAGAGACCATCTGCTCGATCATGGCGCGCCCGGTGGGAACCAGGAAGAACACCGACCACTGCACTGCCCCGACTTCTTCGATGAAGGGCACCATTTCGGGCAGAATATCAACGTTGTGCTTGGCGACAGTGCTGTTGACCTGTACACTCAGACCGACACCCTGGGCGCGGTGCAAAATGTCCATGGTACGCTGCCAGGAACCAGCGACTTTGCGAAATTCATCGTGGATTTCTGGTCGTGGGGCATCCAGGCTGAGGGCAATGCGGCGAATGCCAGCTTCACGGGCTTTCAGCAAACGCTCCGTGGTGGGGAGGGCGGTCGCTGTAGGAGTTAGAGAGCAGCGTAGCCCTTTTTCAGTGGCATAGGCGATCAAATCAAATAGGTCGCGACGCATCATGGGGTCGCCACCGGTGAAGATCAAGATGGGGCTGCCGAACTCAGCCAACCGGTCGATCAATTGGAAGGCTTCTTCAGTAGTCAATTCATCCGGGTCGCGGTGGTGTTGGGCATCTGCCCGACAGTGAACACAGGCATAGGCACAGGCCCGGGTCACTTCCCAGGCGATAGTAAAGGGGGCTTGGTTAAAATCCACAATGGGATAGCGTTTGTCATGATATTGCCGCTCAGCAGCGGCTCGTTCCGATAAATTGGATACCATCAATAAATCTCCTTGATTCACAATAGAGCGCATAGGATTTATATTTCAGAACGCTCCGTGATCTCTATAGCTATTTTTTTATCCATCGGGCTGCATCTTTTGCGTGATAGGTAATCACTACGTCGCAGCCGGCGCGTTTGAATGCGGTCAAGGTTTCTAACACAACCTTCTTTTCATCTATCCATCCGTTGGCCGCAGCGGCCTTGATCATGGCATATTCACCGCTGACGTTGTAGGCCGCGATGGGCAGTTCGCCAAACGCATCTCGCACCTGGCGGATGATATCCAGGTAGGGCAGGCCCGGTTTGACCATCAGCATATCGGCACCCTCGACCACATCCAGGGCAGCTTCACGCAGAGCTTCTCGGCTGTTGGTTGGGTCCATCTGGTGGGACCTACGGTCACCAAACTTGGGGGCACCATCGGCAGCATCACGGAAGGGGCCGTAAAATGCGGAGGCATATTTGACCGCATAAGAAAGGATCGGGATGTGCTCAAAATTAGCGCTATCCAATGCGGCGCGGATAGCTCCGACCATGCCATCCATCATTCCGCTGGGCGCAATGATGTCGGCACCGGCCTCGGCATGTGAGATGGCTACTTTCCCCAAGATGTCCAAGGTGGGGTCATTGAGTACGTAGCCTTCGGGCAAATATTGATTTTGCTCATCGCCAACGTTGAGCACGCCGCAGTGGCCGTGGTCGGTGTATTCACATAGGCAAACATCAGTGATCACAACCATATCGGGCACAGCAGCTTTGATGGCGCGAATTGCCTGGGGAATAATGCCATCCGAGGCGAAGTTCTCCAAGCCAATGGGGTCTTTATGATCAGGTATACCAAACAGGATCACAGCAGGGATGCCCAATTCTGCAATCGATTCAGCTTCTGCGGCCAATCGATCTACAGACCATTGGAACTGCCCTGGCATGGATGAAATTTCTTCTTTAATTCCCGTGCCATGTTTAATGAATAATGGATAAATGAAATCCTTGGGGGTCAGCATGGTTTCACGGACCATGGCACGTAATCCGGGAGTCAGGCGTAAGCGGCGAGGGCGTGAAATAGGAAAGGGCGTTGGGGTTATTGGAAGTTCTTTCTTCATGAGGCTGTCTGCATGAGATGATTTTTTATCTGAGTAACCAAACCATCCGTAGTATGGGGTTCTGCTATAATGTCCACGGGAAAACCCAGTTCTTGGGCTGTATCAGCAGTTTTAGGACCGATGCAGGCAATTTTTGGATTGTTGGTCAGATTGAGGGGGTCAAGCCCGCTATGTTTAACCAAGGTCATGAAATTCCGCACCGTAGAACCGCTGGTAAATGTGATCACATCAACACCGGTACGCAGCGCGGCAACACCTTTGGAATCAAGCTCAGCAGGGACTGTGCGATAGGCAGTGATCACATGAGCAATACCATTGGCTACCTGAATAGCGTTTGGCAAAGTATCAGCGGCGATATCGGCCGTAGGGAGAAGCACCCGGCGATTGTTGAGATCACCCAGGCCAGGAAAAATTGCTTCTGCAATATGTTGATCGGGGACAAAGTTTGGGTTGATTCCGCCCTCTTGGAGTTTAGCTGTCGTCTTTGGGCCAATCGCTGCCACCCGTAAATTGGGGGGGGGCGAGCCAATCCCAAGGGCAGCCATGCGCCTCAAAACCACATCAGCAGCATTGGCGCTGGTCAGGATCAGCCAGTCGTATTCAACCAGCTGCGAGATGGCACTATCTAAAGCAGTCGTATCTGCCACCGGCTGAATGGCGATTGTGGGCAAGAAAATGGGTTCCGCACCGATGGTCTGAAGTGCTTCAGCAAATGCATTAGCCTGGGCGCGAGGACGAGTAATCAAAACACGCATCATAGCTACCCTACACTTACACCCTCTAGTAATTCAGAAGCGCCCTTTGCCAATGCTTCCTGGGCGAGTGACGCTCCCAGGGTTCGCGCCTCAGCACCGGTTGAAGTTACCCGTAGAACACGGCTGCCATTGGGAGCAGCGACCACGCCCTGGAGTCGAATCACCTCTCCCTCTACGGAAGCCAGAGCCCCCACAGGGAGTGAGCATCCACTACCTAAGGCGGCTAAGAAACTCCGTTCGGCAGTCACGGCTAGATGGGTGGGATGATGATCAATAACCTTTAGCAAAGTATGGCAATTCGGATCGTTGGTGCGGTACTGAATCGCCAGCGCGCCTTGCCCTGGTGCTGGAAGCATTACATCGAGAGGCAAAAATTGCGTGATATGCTCATCTAATCCCAGGCGGATGACGCCCGCCGCAGCCAGGATGATTGCGTCATACTGGCCTTCGACAACTTTGCGAATGCGTGTGTCGACATTTCCACGAATGGGTTTAATTTGTAAGTCTGGGCGTTGTGCGATCAGTTGGGCCTGGCGTCGAATGCTCGAGGTACCAATGATAGCGCCAGAGGGAAGTTCCTCCAGGGTTTTTCCAACTGGGCAAATGAGCACATCATTTGCATCTGCCCGTTGGGGAATGACCCCAACCATCAATCCGGGGGCATCTTCGGTGGGTAGGTCTTTCAAGGAATGCACAGCGGCATCTACGCTCTTGCTCAGAAGGGCCTGCTCAAGCTCATATGTGAATAAACCTTTGCCACCAATCTCGGGCAAGGGCTTATCAAGGATGCGATCACCTTTGGTGGTAATTACTACTTCTTCACAGGTTAGATCAGGCCATTGGTTTTGGAGTTTTTGAATAACGTGTTGGGTTTGCCAACGAGCCAATGCAGATGGTCGGGTGGCGAAAATCAATTTTTTGGTCATCAGTATTCAGTTACCAGTAAACAGTATTCATTGGTCATTCAAGTTCGAAAAGACCGCGTGTGATGTCGGCGTAATCGATGGCGTTTGGACCGTTGGCTTCTTCGCGTAAACGAATTGTAGGACTGTGGAGAATTTTATTGACAATTGACCTGGTCAGAGCATCAATATGCTGATGCGTATCTGGTGGCAGATCGGGAATACGGCGAATGGCTTTTTCAAGTTCAGCCTGGCGGATAGCATCTGCTCGCTTGCGCATTTTCACAATCAAGGGAACCACATCCAAAGTGGCCAAATATTCCAAAAAATAATCAAGTTCTTCGGCCAGGATTTGTTCTACATGGGGAACCTCAGCAGCACGTTGAGCAAGTGCCGTTTCTAATTGTTCTGAGAGGGTATCCATATCAAACAGACTCACACCGCGTATTTGCCCTACATTTGTATCCACATCACGCGGGACAGCAATATCCATGAATACCAAAGGCCTGTCTAGTCGCTTTTCCATCGCTTTTTCGACCATCGAGGCCTGAATAACCGTGTGGGGAGCTCCCGTGGATGTAATGACAATATCCATATCCGGCAAAAGTTCAAGCAGCATTTCTAGCGCAGCAGCCTGACCTTTCCAACGTTGCGCCAGTTCTTGCGCTCGTTGCAGAGTCCGGTTGACCACCAAGATCTGGCTGGAACCGCGTTTTCGGAGCGCCTCGACGGCGAGTTCGGCCATCTCCCCAGCACCAAGCACCATTATCTTGGCTGTTTCTAAATCTGGGACGGATTGTGAGATTAACTTAACAGCCACCGAGGCCACAGAAGCCGCGTTGTGGCTGATGGCTGTCTCTGTGCGGGCGCGTTTGCCAGCCTGAATAGCAGTCTGGAAAAGCCGGGAGAGAATTTTCCCTGCAGTGCCCTGTCTTCGAGCTGTAGAATATGCATCTGTGACCTGGCCAAGAATTTGGGGCTCTCCAAGGACAACCGAATCCAATCCAGCAGCAACGCGAAATAGATGTTGGATGGCATCCTTATCATGCAAGCGATAATACATGGGAGAAATATCGTCAATGGGAATATTCTGAGTTTCGGAAAGGAAGCTTTCCAGGATGTCAAAGCAAATACTCGTCGTGGATGCATATAATTCCACCCGATTGCAGGTAGAAAGAATGACCAACTCACGAATTTGGCTGAGACCCCCGTCATTGCCACATCCTAAACGAGCTAAGCTGGCTTCTAAACGGTAGGGTGTGAAAGCCAACTGCTCACGTAGGGCAACACTTGCTGTTTGATGACTAACTCCGAGGCAGAGAATGTATAGTTGGTGATTACCCATAATGATTTCAACCGATAAACAGGTTACCCTAAGTTTAGGCGAATTGTTACAAGTATCACAGGTAGCTTTCACCAGCTTTAGATTAATACAAAATGATTAAATGAGATAAAAAGCACAAAAAGCATGATGGATTGCATGGTAATCCGGTGTGTAATGTCAGGGGATACTGCAATTTGGAATAGCAGTCATATATTAAAGGATGAGAACTCGCAGCCGTTCTCTCGTAAGCAACTCGTAGGGTTGCGACAGTGGGCGGTATTGGACGTGTTCCGAACCGCCTTCCCCTAGGTTTTTGCTAATAAAACCAACAATGGGGGTAATGAGTCACGTCAAAATTACGTATCAGAATGATAATTTTCACAACCAGACCCGTCAAGAAAGGCTGGCGTTACCTATTTGTATGAATACTGCAAGACTAGTGATGTTTCACTAGGTAGTGTTGACATTTCAGATATTTTCTAGAGAAACGAGCGTTATTTGAAAACCGTTTGATCTAGAGAGAAATCCCTCAAAAGTGGGGCCACTATGCGCGTCCTTGGGGTGGAAACCTGATCTGCAAAATATTAAATTTTGTTTATACTTGACATATCAATCGTATTATTCCTTTCCTGTAGTTTAACAATTTATGTGATTAGTGCTATCACCTTCCAGCCTTCACAATTCTAATATCCCGAACTAACATTTTAACTTGATAAAATATTTATGGTATCACTCTATTTGTGTGGATGGTGAGAAAAAATTTTGGGTCTCTAGGAATCGCCGTGGTAAGATGCCACATTTTGGGGTATGGGGCGTGCGCAGCACGCCCCATACCCCAAAATGTGAGGTTTCTCACGGTAATTCCCAAAGAGCCAAAATTTTAAAAAAACAGCTAAAATCCGCGGGGAATATTACCCTGGTGCAGCATAACGCCAGTTGAAAAGATACAGTTTAGATGCTTAAATTCTCTTTAATTTGGGTGATTAAGCCTTCATAGATGGGAAACCTATTGGTATAACTCGTGATCCCGCTTTTCAAGGCCAGCTTTTGAAGTTTTCCCATGTTGGCAGCTGCCTTTTCATATTCGCCCTGAGCGATCAAGGATGCTGTGATCGGAGTGAGTAGATCGTAAGGGAGCAAAGAACTTGCTTCTCCGAGTTGTTCTTTCAACTGCTGGATTTGTGGCACATAAACGGTTTGAAGTCGATTAGTCTCGCCGAGGCCGATACTGATGAAACTGCCCAAACTTAGCAATCCGAGGAGGTGCTGGTTATTTCCAGCCGCGGATGCTTTAGCGCCTATTAGTTCCAATTCTTCTTTGGCTTGTTGATACTCTTCTTCTGCGATGAGCGTAAGTATTCGAGTATAGATAAACTCGATGGTCAAGTCGAGATCTTTGACATCCTCGACGATTTGATGGATTTCTCGGCAATACGCTTCAGCTTGATTTTTTTCTCCAGCCAGGATGCAGAAATGCCAGAGGAATAGACTGTGCCAGGCAATATAGACCTGATCATCCATCTGTCGCGCAATCTCCAACCCTTCCTGGTGCAGCTCTTTGTTCTCATTTAGCTGACCGGTTATAAGGTGAGCCAGCGCAAGGTTGAGCAGAGCATTTGCCAAACCGACATGATCCTGTATCCTTCGGCGAATCTCTACACTTTGCTTCGCATAGTCGATTTTTTTCCCAATATCCGAGAACGTGTAACTGAATGATAGGTCGTCCAACACCCTGGCGGTGGCGAATTCATCGCCCATCTCCTGGAATTGCGCCAGACATCCTTCAAGCATGGATAAACCCAGCGGCCAACCATCGTCTGTGAACGAGTGTGCCAGTGTTCGCCCAAGCTGGTTACGGGCGTAGGCGATTTCTACAGGGTCGTCATACCTCTCGGCAATCTGCAGACCCTGTCGGTAGACATCTTCGGGGTTTTGCTCTGTCGGGATGTAACGAATAAGCAGTCGCCCGGCCAGTTTACTCGCCTCGCGCCCGGCTGGCCACTTCTGCCTCGCTCTGTGGAACAGTTCATATCCATCGGCATATTTGCTGCGGAAGCGCGTCGCCAGGTGGATACTTTCGAGCGCACTGTTGGTTAATTCTACATAATTTTGTTCGATGGATTGCAGCCAGGCGGCGCGCATATTCTCAAAGTCACTCTCGATTTTGTCAAGTGCTTCGAGCTGGCGCGCCCCTTTGATGTCATCATTTAGTTCAGCGGCAAGTTCCAGATAGTAATGGGTGTGTTTGCGTTGAATTTCATCCTGCTCCCCGGAGCGTTCGAGCAACTCGGCGGCCAATTGATGTGCTAGTTGGTGAATCTGGAAACGGCCTGACCTGAGATCACGCTGTAAGATGGATTTGTTGACCAGTCTCGTCAGCATTCGGATGGAGGCTCCGCTGATAGCCTGCGCGGCGGCGCGGGTGCAGCCTCCCTGGAAGGCAGCCATGCGTATATAAGCCTGGCGTTCCTTCTCGGTCAGCAGCTGTAGCGAATATTCAAAAGCGGCACGCATCGAGCGGTGGCGGTCAGGGATGTCGCTGACCTCAGTTTCCAGAAAATCAATGCTACTCTGGATCTCAACTGCGATCTCCTCGGGGGTAAGAATATCTGTCCATGCAGTAGCCAACAAAATACCAAGCGGGATACCGTCCACAAGCTGGCAGATGCGGGCGATGTGGGTCAGATCATCTTCCAGGATATCGAAATCCACCTTGGTGCGGGCCGCCCCTTGCAGGAAAAGCTGGACGACATCATAACTCAGCGCTCCGCTGTCCGAATCTATCGCCAGATCAGGCACCTGCATACCCGAGATGGTGCACACATGTTCAGCGTTGAGATTGAGTTTCTCACGCGATGTCACCAGAATCTTTGTTTGGGGTGCAGCCGCAAGGATTTCGTTGATGATGCCTGCTCCTGGCAGGATGTGCTCGAAATTGTCCAGGATGAGCAAGATATGCTTGTTCTCGAAATAATCCACAATTTGCGCTTGATGATCTGTACCCTCTTGGAAGGGATAGTTGACCGCGTCGGCGATGGCGGCCGGGATGTTGGCAGGGTTATTCAGAGAGGCGAGTTCCACCATATACACGCCGTCAGCAAAGGCCTCGAGATGCCTCAGCCCAATTTCAGCAGCCAGGCGCGATTTGCCCATGCCGCCCGACCCCAGGATAGTGATCAGGCGCGCTTGCGGGTCTTTGACCAGACGGGCAAGCTGCTCCATTTCGCTCTGGCGGCCGACGAACGGTGTGGGGTGAGGTTTCAGGTTGTGGCGGAGTGGGCGGACAGGCGTGATGGTGGCGAAGGCCGATTTTTCACGGACATCCGCAAGTGGCAGAGCAGGATAATCATTGGATGTGACGCTATACCCTTTGAGAATGGCTTCCAACTCCGCGCCGACCAGCCGCACCGAGGGGATGCGCTCGGTTGGATTTTTGATCAGCATGCGGTAGATCAAGTCGACAAGTTGCTCTGGGAGTTGGGGATTGAGAGCCTGAATATCCTGGGGCTCCGCCTGCATGATGCCCGTAACCAACTCCCCGATTGATTCGCCGGGGAAGGGTTTCTCTCCAACCAGCATTTCGAAGATCAGCACCCCGAATGACCAGATGTCGCTCCGCTCATCAAGTGTTTTGCCGCTGAAAGCCTCTGGGCTGAGATAGGGTGCCGTGCCTGCTAGTCCCCTTTCTTCTATGATGCGCGTATCGCCGCGCACGTCTGCGACGCCAAAATCGGTCAGGCGGGGAATACCACCGCTGTCGAGCAGCACATTTTCCGGTTTGATGTCGCGGTGGATGATGTTCAGGCGGTGCGTGCGCGTCAGGGCGTCGGCCAAGTCGAGGGCGATCTGCAGGGCGCGATCAACGGGGAGTTGACTCTCTTGATCCAGGAGAGCGCGCAAATCACCGCCTTCAATATATTCCATGACTAGGCAATGCGCGCCATCATGTTCAAAGGCCTCGTGCTGGCGGATGATATTGGGATGGTTCAACTGGCGCAGCATCTCGCCTTCGCGTTTGAAACGCGCCAGCCATTCAGGGCTGCCATCTCCATCCTTTAACATTTTGATCGCTACGGGTGTATCCGAACGCGTGTCCTGTGCCAAATAAACGGTTCCCATGCCGCCCTGGCCCAGCATTTCCTCGATTTGATATCTCCCTATTTGTACATCCACTATCCTATAGTGTACCTTATTTTCTCGAGAGCAAACCAAAAAATTTCATAATTAGGAGCCACAGTAGGGATAGAACTCATTATGGGATTGAAAACCACTAATACCAGGTAGTCGGTACCGATCCATAATCACTCGATAAGGAAATCAAGTGAATTGAATAACCTGGGTTGGGTATGAACTTATGTACTGTGAAACTGAGTAAAACACCTAACCAGACTCGAACCGCTTTTCCCAAAAAAGAGAGCTAACCCACTTTTAACTGCAAATCCTTCAATTTTTCTTTAGAATCAAGGCGAATCATAGACAAAAACCGCTCAACATCGTCTGTTGGCGGTCTTTTTGGATCGGATGACCCCGGAAGGACTCGAACTTATAAAGGGTTTGAATTCCCAATTAACTGGGTAATGGACTCGAACCAAATTTAGCTGATTTTTGTATCAAAGGAACCAATTTCAACCCCCAATTGATCTAACTTCCCCCTTTGCTCAAACCTAGGAGACGCCAAAAATCGCTCGATAGGTATATCAAGCGATTTTAATGGGCGGTATTGGACTCGAACCAACGACCTTTGCGATGTCAACGCAACGCTCTAA
>CAYQQX010000117.1:0-14261 GCA_964419495.1 uncultured Anaerolineales bacterium | reverse complement strand
CCCCGATTAGTTCAGCCGTCTCAAAATGGGAAGTTATTTTTGCACGCCTCCATAGCTTGCGAAGAATTTTGATATTTGTGCTCGTGCCATCCAGTGTGTCGCAATATTCACTGGGGTAGCATGTTTCAAAAATTGATCCGATTATTGATTCGAACCCTTTACGGAATATTGTTTTTGTGCTGCCCGATGAAGGTATTGTCTTGATGTAAATGCATTTGGAAAGCTATGAAAACGAGATTCCGGTAACTCCCAAGCTGATCAATTGCCTTGATTTGCGGGATAAAGTGGTGATTGGTGATGCGATGCTTACCCAGCGAGAAGTTTCCCTGCACATCTTCGTTTCTATTGGTGACTACATCTGGTATGCGAAGGGTAATCAACGTGAATCGGAAGCAGACATTCGCTTATGGTTTGGTCCTGATGTGGAGCCGATCCCTGGCATGAGCTATTCACCGATGGTATTATTATTTGCAAATCTAAAACTTTTCAGTTCTTGTCTGGTGGTTTAGGTGTTGTTGAGAATATTCGAATATGAAAAGTGAAGTGATTACAATTCGTTCATGCCCTATCCGACCCAACTCTTCACCGAAGAAAAAGAAGCTATCGAGTGGTTGAAAAGGTTCGGTGAGCAGTACCGCGATTTTGCAGGGGTTTTTTATGATTGACAATTTGCCAGAAGAATTTATCGAAACTCAAACAGCCAAAATCTGGTTGGATGATGAGGGTATTATTAATCTGGTAAGTAAGGGAAAGCAGCAGGAGGGTTTGAAAAATAGCCAAGAAAATTGGGAAGCTGTCAATCGGATCAGGCAGGGAAAGGTGCGCCCAATATTTGTCGATATCCGAAACGTCAAGTTCATTGACCAAGAAGGGCGCAAGTTCTATGCTCGCGAAGAAGGAAAAGATTTGGTCAATGCAGTTGCTTTCATGGTCGATTCTCCACTCAGCCGTATTATCGGCAGTCTATTTATTGGACTAAATAGACTGCCTGTTCCGGTTCGACTTTTCGCATCAGAAGAGCAAGCCCTCGCTTGGTTGAGAGAGTTTATTGAGTAATTCTGGTAATTCATTTTCATTCATTGGAAAGGTTTATATGAAAAGTGAAATCATTGAAACAAAAACTGTGCAATTGTGGTTAGAAGACGATGATATTATTTGGGTTAGGACATTACCACAGGCTTACTATACGCTGGCGGATGCGGTCGAAAATGTTGCCCTCATGCATAAACTTGCCGATGGTCAAATGAAACTGGTGCTTGTTGATATGAAACAAATCAAAGGCATGGCTGGTGATGCCAGAAAATACAGCGCTGGTTATGAGGTTGAAGGTATTACATCAGCCCTGGCAATGGTTGTTGACTCGCCGTTAAGTAAAACCCTCGGCAATCTTTGGCTGAGGATCAATAAACCGTCTTTCCCAACAAAATTGTTCAACCTTGAATCGGAAGCAGTTATTTGGTTGAAAAGTTTTCTCCGGTGAACAAGGTAAAATAAACAACAATCTGAATTTGTGAGACTAATCAAGGGCGAGACATATTTTTTTGCATATTCTGGGCTGGTTGTCCATACCTGACGATGAAGGTATGGAATGGTTGGAAGGATTTTTACACCTTTTGTCGGTTTTTTTAGGTGGTGGGCAAAAAGGAATAGGGCATGGGGTTGAATTCGTCAACTAATCAACAGACATCCAAATTGAATGGCTGGAAAAACTTCCTCGCGCTATGGCGGCGTTTGGTCGAACCGTCTGATTCCAGCCAGGATGAGGAACAAGGCCGCCTATCCAGGACACTCGCAATCTTGCTGGTGCTGATCCTGCCACTGATCATCATTCTTGGCATGGTCGTAATGCCGATGGTTGAAAAAGCGCCTGGATTATGGCAATCTGCCACCTTCCCGCCGGCACTTCTGGCTGCATATGTCTCAGTCATTGCTTTGTGGTTTAATCGTTCTGGTCGATATCATATTGCGGTGGGAATTTATATCTTTATTTTTATTTTTTCGCCTTGGTGGGCGGTCGTCCGCCAAAGTAGCATAGAAATTCTCCCTATTGCAACTCTTACCGTAGGGGGGGTGCTGATGGCAAGTACTTTAGCCCCTGGTCGAAATATAATATTGTACTTATCTGCTTTTTTTTCATCAGTTGGGGTGTTCATTTTGCCATGGATGATTCCAGGGTTGAGCCTTACGGATATTGCATCTGTATTAGGCGTAATCGTCACCCTTAATTTGATCGTCCTTATTCTCATTTTTTATCGAAATCGGTTAGAACATGAACGCCAGTTGGAACTCCATACTACTAATATTGGCTTGCGCACATCAGCAAATTATTCAGAAGAACGGCTTAGCGAGCTTGTTGAAGCAATCGTGGGATTCAGTATGCTCGATTTTAGCGTCCGAGCGCCAATTGGAGAAAACGGAGATGTATTTGATGCTGTGGCGACTGGATTGAATGCTTTGGGAGAGGAATTGGAAATCACCTTTATTTCAAAATCAAAGCTCGAAGAAGAAGTTTCACTGCGTACCCATGAATTAGCCGAAGCAAACACAGAGTTAGCCAATTTTGCACATGTTGTTTCCCATGATCTAAAGGCGCCTCTGCGAGCCATCTCCCAGTTGTCATTCTGGATCTTGGAGGATCATTACGAAGTATTAGATGAGGATGGAAAAGAGAAATTAGATATGTTGGTCAGTCGCACAAGACACATGCACAAGCTCATCGATGACATCCTTCAATATTCGAGGGTCGGTCGTGTGACCGAAAAATATGTCTGGGTCGATCTAAAACAATTATTACCCGAAATCATTGATGTTCTTGATCCGCCTGATAATATCTGTGTAGTCATGGAGGATGATTTGCCGGTGATAACGGGAGAACGCACGTACATCACACAAGTGTTCCAAAATCTGCTTAGTAATGCAATTCGTTATATTGACAAGCCTGATGGTCATATAACCATCAAATGTGAGAGTAAAAGAGATCAATGGTTGTTTAGTATTGCAGACAATGGTCCCGGAATAGAAGAGAAATACTTCGAAAAAATCTTTCAGATTTTCCAAACGCTGGGTATGCGTGCGGATGGGGAAAGTACCGGTATCGGTCTGGCGTTGGTAAAGCGGATTGTTGAGAAGTGGGGTGGGAAAATCTGGTTGGAATCTGAGTTTGGATTCGGCAGCACGTTCTATTTTACTAAACCTGCACGGGAGTGAAAAATGGATGATAAAAAACCAATTCTGCTAGTTGAGGATGACGAAGTCGACATCATGACAATCCAACGTGCAATAAAGGATTTAAATGTGACCAATAACTTGGTGGTCACGAATAATGGCGAAGAGGCTCTGGATTATTTAAGTGACCCAGATAAAGCTAATCCGTGTATTATTCTTTTAGATATTAAAATGCCACGTATGAACGGGATTGAATTCCTCAAAGCGCGTAATGAGGATAAGGCATTGAGGAGCATCCCTGTTGTTGTTCTAACTTCTTCGCGGGAGGAAGAGGATTTGGTGCAAAGTTATCGACTTGGCGTTGCGGGTTACATGGTCAAACCGGTGGATTATATTCAATTTGTTGAAACTATTAGAGTAATTAATTTGTACTGGACCTTGTGTGAATTACCATCCAATACGCTTAAGATAGAAATATGATATGAGTGATCAAATTAGAGTATTGCTAGTAGAAGACAATGTGTTTGACCAATTGATTTTTCGTCATACTCTCAAGCGTGATGATTTGCACTATGATACTGTCATTGTGAGTTCAGTTCAGGAGGCAAGATCGGCGCTCCTGGACCAAAATTTCGACGTTGTGATTGCTGACTATCATTTAGGTCTGGATACTGCAGTCAAACTATTGGATGAATTAGAAGATATTCCGTTTATTCTAGTAACCGGTTTAAGTGATGATAAGACCGCTGAACTGGCTAAAAAACTCGGTGCTTCTGATTATTTAACGAAAGATATTCAAGGTAATTATCTAAAGGCAATTCCCATCTTGGTAGAAAAAGCCATAAAGTTTAATGGTGCTGAAATTTCATAATTCTAATTTTCCAATCTCACCTACACATTGACTCAAGCTGCTGACCCATTCTCTTTAGATCTAAGGCCATTCTGCTCCTCTCGTGACTTTCACAGCCATCAGCGCAGTAAGCAGCGCCAAATACGCTGCGCTAGACCCTTCGGCTTCGCCTCAGGGTGACAATTTACTGATATTAAAACTAAACTAGCGCGACTTTAAGGAAGTCGTGTTCTCAAGGATCGTGGACCTTGACTGACATGGAAAAGGGGGATAAAATAACTTACCAAACGTTCAGTAAGAAGAGGTAAGTTGTTTATGTGTGCAAGTACTACTCGAGTTGGAAAAGATAAAATCCTTGATATTGCAGAGGGTTTGTTTACCGAACAAGGCTACAAGTCTGTATCCATTCGCGACATTGCCCAAGCCTGTGGTGTTACCAATGCGGCCTTGTACTATCACTTCGAGAACAAGGAAGCGCTTTTTGCCGAGGTTTTGGAGAATCATGTCCAGCGGCTCAGTGATCATATGCGCGCATCTGCAAGCAGAGAGAAAGGTATCCGCCAGCAGCTAATCGCCATGTTGAGCCGCTATGCTTCGTTGGCCGGCCATCGCCGCTCGCCGATGTTCTTACTGCGCCATAAATCACAAGGCTTAGACAAAGAAAAGGCACGTCAGCAGCATGCTAAATTGATGCAGGTGATCCTGGCTCCTATGGAAGAAATTCTCGAGCAAGCCATCGATGAAGGGCAGTTGAAACCACTTCATGAGGGTTATTCGGCAGCTTCGTTGCTGCTGGGCATGCTGCATGGTATGGGGCAGCACCGTCGCATGTGTCATCACGAGCGTCTTCAGCCTGAGGATGTCGAGGTGGTTGTAGATGTATTTTGGCAGGGATTGAGTGCCTGAACCTCTGACCCCTCTGACACTTTTGACGCCTCTTACCAATTAGTTTAGGAGCAATAATTTCAATGAAATCCGTAAGTAGAGCACTAAGATATTTGTTCAATTACTGGCCCGTGGCATTGGGAGGCGGACTGGCCTTATTGCTGGTCAATGTGGCCAATTTGGTCACGCCGCAGTTGCTGCGCCTTTTGATCGATGTGGGCATCGCTGACCTCAACATGACCCTTGTTTGGCAGGTGGCTGGAGCTTTGGTTGGTGTGGCGATTGTGAAAGGAATTTTCAACTTCTTGCAAGGCTACTGGTCTGAGGTGGCTTCTCAAGGCGTTGCCTATGACTTGAGAAACACGATTTTCGAGAAGCTGCAAAAATTGAGTTTCTCTTACCATGATCGTTCGCAGACTGGCAAGTTGATGACCCGCATGACTTCGGATGTCGAGATGGTGCGTCATTTTGTGGGTCGTGGGGCTTTGCTGTTAGCTTCGGCCATTTTGATGCTGCTGGGTACGCTGGTAGTCATGTTTTGGATGAATTGGAAATTGGCGCTGATCGTCTTTGCGATTGTGCCGGTGATCCTGGTTTTCTTTAGCATTTTTGTACGCCAGATCATGCCGGTTTCGTTGCGAGTGCAAAAGAAGCTGGGTGGATTGAATACCATTTTACAAGAGAACCTGGCAGGAATGCGTGTAGTCAAAGCATTCGCTCGTGAGGATTATGAGACCGAACGCTACCTGGCGCAAAATGAAGAACTTTTAGATGAAAATATCAATCTGATCAAATTGTTTTCATCGGTCTTCCCGCTGATTTTCTTCATCGCCAACTTAGGTATGGTAGCCGTAGTCTGGTTTGGCGGATTGGAAGTGATCGACGTTCGACTGACTCTTGGAGAATTGGTGGCCTTTACAGGCTACCTTGGCATTATGTTGATCCCGATTTTCCAGATGGGCATGATCGGAGCGATGCTCTCTAGGGCTGAGGCCTCGGCGCAGCGCCTCTTCGAGGTGGTTGATGCTCGTTCTGAGGTAGAAGACAAAACGGATGCCATACCTCTACCAGACCTGGAAGGTCGCGTGGCTTTTGAGAAAGTCAGTTTCAGGTATGTGGGTGGACAAGAGGATGTTATCGGAGATGTCAGTTTCACCGCTGAACCCGGCCAAACCATTGCCATACTTGGTCAAACCGGGGCTGGAAAATCGTCGATCATCAACTTGATCCCGCGCTTTTACGATGTCACTGATGGGGCTGTGTTAATCGACGGCCATGATGTGCGGGAAATTCAGTTGGACTCTCTTCGGAAACAGGTCGGCATTGTTCTGCAGGAAACAACGCTATTCTCAGGTACGATCCGTGAAAATATTGCCTACGGCCGCCCCGATGCCAGTGATGAACAGGTCATTCACGCCGCAAAGGCGGCTCAGGCGCATGAGTTTATCGCAGAACTCCCAGATGGGTACGACACCCTGGTTGGCGAGAGAGGCGTGGGGTTATCCGGCGGTCAAAAACAACGCGTTGCAATTGCGCGGGCATTGTTGGTCGACCCTCGCATTTTGATCTTGGATGACAGTACGTCTTCAGTAGATGCCGAAACGGAATATAAAATTCAGCAAGCGCTGGAAATACTGATGCAGGGACGGACTAGCTTTGTGATCGCCCAGCGCATCAGCACTGTGCGCAATGCTGATCAAATCTTGCTGCTTGGTGAGGGTCAGTTAGCAGCGCAAGGAACACACGAGGAATTGATGCAATCAAGCGAATTGTACGTAGAAATTTTGGAGACCCAATTTGGTGGTAACGGTGTCCCAAAGTCTGAAGATGTAGCAAAGGAGGTGGCGCTATGATGGGTCCTGGGCACGCAATGAGGCGAGTCGCACAAAGCGAAGAAGAGAAAGCCAAAGACCGCGGGAAAGTTGTTCGCCGCCTTGTGCAGTATTTGAAACCTTATTGGGTTGCTGTATTGGCTGCATTTATGCTAACCCTGGTTAATGCCGGTGCACAAGCAGCAGGACCGTTCCTGATTGGCCGGGCTGTGGATGTATTTATCACCGCTGGTAATAAAGCTGGTCTGGTCAATACCATGCTGATCTTGATAGCAGTGTATACCACCGGTATGGTGTCAATGCGCTTCCAGATCTACCTGATGTCTTGGGCAGGACAGAAAGTGCTGGCCGATATGCGCGTGAAGATTTTCAATAAAGTTGAAGAACTCTCGCTGCAGTATCTGGAGGGCAAAGAGGCCGGGGATCTGATGAGCCGTCTGGTCAATGATATTGACGCCATTAACTCTTTCTTCAGCCAGGGTTTGACTCAGTCCATTGGGGCATTGTTTGCCTTGATCGGCGTGGTGGTTGCCATGCTGACCTTGAACTGGCAGCTTGCACTGGCGACTCTTGCCATAGTGCCCTTTATGCTGCTGACTACTGGTGGTTTTGCTCGATTGGCGCGACGCGCATTCCGGCGCACGCGTGAAACGATTGGCGATGTCTCCGCCGATTTGCAAGAAGAATTGGATGGTGTCAAAGTGGCTCAGGCTTTCAGCCGCGAGGATCTCAATATTCGTCGCTTCGCTGAACGCAACGCTGCCAACCGTGATGCCAACGTCAGCGCTAACGCCGTCACTTCGGCTTTTGCTCCGGCCATGGAAGTGCTTAGCACCATCGATACGGCTATCGTAGCGGGTTATGGCGGTTTTCTGGCCGTTAATGGCGTGGTTACTATAGGTGTAGTAGTAGCCTTCCTACAGTACGTGCAGAATTTCTTCCGGCCGATTCAAACTGTGTCCCAGGTCTGGACATTGGCGCAATCGGCATTTGCTGCTGCAGAACGTGTTTTTGAGTTGGTGGATACAATCCCTAATATTCAAGATGCAGCTGATGCTGATGATTTACCCACCCTTGAAGGTAGAGTCAACTTTGAAAATGTAACCTTTGCCTATGAGGCCGGACGCCCAGTATTGCAGGATATCCATCTCGAGGCAGAACCAGGCCAAACGGTAGCCGTTGTCGGCCCCACCGGGGCAGGAAAATCTACACTGGTTAGTTTGATCCCGCGCTTTTATGAAGTCAGTGAAGGCGGTGTTTCCTTGGACGGCCGTGATGTCCGACAGGTCACCCAGGAGAGCATCCGCGCCCAGATCGGCATGGTACTGCAAGAGCCTTTCCTGTTCTCAGGCAGCGTAATGAATAACATTCGTTATGGACGTTTGGACGCCAGTGATCAAGAAGTCATGGATGCGGCCAAAGCGGCCAACGCTCACGATTTCATTACACGCTTGCCTGATGGCTATGAGACAGAAGTCGGCGAACGCGGCGGATTGATCAGTCAGGGACAGCGGCAGTTGGTATCCATTGCGCGTGCCATCCTGGCTGACCCGCGTATCCTGATCCTTGATGAGGCTACCGCCAGCGTCGACATCCGCACCGAGGCTTTGATCCAGGAAGCGCTGGCGAATCTCTTGGCTGGAAGGACCAGCTTTGTGATCGCCCATCGCCTATCCACAGTACGTAACGCGGATGTGATCCTGGCTTTGGACGAGGGTGAGATTGTTGAGCGCGGTGGGCATGATAAATTGCTTGCCCAGGATGGCTTGTATGCTGACCTGTATCGCAGACAGTTTTACGTGCCGCCCGATGAGAAGGATGATCTTGCTGATGTCCATTCATTCGCAGCGCATTCCCACCACTAATTTCTCAAATATTCGAAAGGAACGCTTTCCGGAGCGTTCCTTTTTTGTATAGTACCTCCAGAACTTAACTAACGCCATGTGCAAGTATTTTTTTATGAATGTCATCCTGAGCAGAGCGAAGGATCTGAATATTTTGCAAGCAGAGATTCTTCGCCTTTCCAGGGCTCACGTCGAAGGCGGGTCTTGCTCTGCACGCCCTTGGCGATGGCCATGACAGATATATTGGGAAAACTTGCACATCAGGTTAACTAGCTTCTCCCAAGGCTGCATGATTTTTCATAGAAAAAAACACCGATATTCAGCGGGGATATGATAGAGATGATGATGTCGAAGCAAAGTTTCGGGGCTTGGAAGATCTTGCTGGTTGAGTCAAAACTATTGAACAGAAAATAACGGTTCTATGGGAATTCCTGTGAGAGACCCTCACATTTGGGGGTAGGGGACCTGCGGAGCACGCCCCCTACTCCCAAATGTTGACCCTTGCCACGGCGATTCCTAGAGACCCAAAATAACATCTGAAGGTTAAGGGGACGGTATAATTTGGGGGAATTAAAAGGAGTTATCCATGAAAGCATTCATTACTGGTGGCACGGGATTTATCGGTTCGCACATTGTTCGCAAATTACTATTGCGGGGTTATGAAGTGCATGTCCTTGCCCGTTCTGATGCCAGCCTCGCCAAGGCTGCCGATCTTGGCGCACAACCAGTTCCAGGAGATATCAATGATATTGACTGCATGCGTGCCGCCATGACCGGCAGTGATGTTGTTTTTAACATCGCTGCTCTTTATCTGGTGGGTTTCAAGGATGTTGAGTTAATGGAAAAGGTCAATGTTGAAGGCGCGCGCAATGTGTTGGAGTTGGCCTACGAGTTAGGAATTCCGCGCATCGTGCATACCAGCACCCTGGGTGTCTTTGGGGACACCGCAGGAAAATATTACGATGAGAAATATCGTCCGCCAATTGCCAAAAATCTAACCGTTTATGAGCGCACTAAATGGCAAGCTCATTTTGAAGTTGCTCTGCCCCTCATCGAGCAGGGTGCGCCGATCAATATCGTTATGCCGGGGTTTGTTTACGGCCCTGGCGATAAATCAGTCGGGGGCGAAACTTTGCTCATGTGGTACAGGGGCTTTCTGCCCGTGATCCCCGGTGGTGATACTTTGCCAACCTGGGCACATGTGGAGGATGTCGCTGAGGGTCATATCCTCGTTGTAGAAAACGGCGCGCCTGGAGAAACCTATATCATCACCGGCCCGGGGATGGGTTTTTACGATGTCATTGTAAAGTGTGCTGAAATGCTCGGTCGCAGGAAGCCATTGATGAGTATTCCTGGAAAATTTATGCGCCCCTGGGCTCCGTTGATGGGGTTAATTGATACCCTGATCCCGCTTCCGCAAGCCTTCAAGGCTGAAGCCGTCCGAACATTAGGAAACTCCTGGTTGGGAACACCCCAAAAAGCCAAACAGCAGCTTGGCTGGCAGGCACGCCCCTTAGAAGAGGGTTTGAAAGAAACTCTGTCCTGGATGACTAAGGTGGCAGAGAATTCGCGACGGTAATTTGGAAAACTCGTAAATCATTTCAGACCACAACAAGATAAATTTCTCTGTGAACTCAAGTCTCTGCTTGGTATTTACTCAAGCCTTTGTGTTGGGAGCAGTTAATGGATATCGTTTTAGCTTTAGGTGGTGGGGGTTCCAAGGGCAATGCCCATATCGGTGTGCTGCGTGTTCTCGAGCGTGAGGGATTCCGCGTGCGCGCAGTTGCCGGGACCAGCGCGGGAGGGATGGCCGCGGTAACGTTTGCCGCTGGCCGCACGCCCGATGAGCTCGAGGCCCATATGTCATCCGTTGATCAGAGCAGACTCTACAGTTTTCATTTAGGCAGTGAGCCCAGTTTGTTGGGGATCGATGGTGTTGAGAAAGCGCTCTACGAATTGGTCGGCGAACTCACATTTGATGATTTGAAGATCCCCTGCGCATTGACTGCGGTTGATTTAGTATCTGGGCGAGAAGTTGTTTTGAAAGAAGGCAGGGTGATGGATGCGCTCCTGGCGACGGTTGCCATCCCAGGCATTTATCCCGCCCAAAAACAGGATCAACAGAACCTGGTGGATGGAGGGGTGCTGGACCCGGTGCCTGTGTCTGTTGTCAGAGCGATTTCACCCAATCCGCGCCTGCCAGTAGTAGCCGTAGTTCTTACCCCCGCGACCAACGAAAGTGGTCTGCCCGATTCTCAGCAATATAATTTGATTCTCAATCGCATTGCCCGCACAAGGATCGCCAAAGCCTTTGAGATCTATTTCCGCTCCATTGAGATCGGTATGGGCGCCATTTCAGAACTGCGCCTGCAAATCGATGCCCCCGAAGTGATCATCCGGCCTGATGTCAGCAAGATAGGATATTTAGATCGCGTGGATGTCACTGAAGTGGTCAAATTGGGAGAGCAGGCAGCAGAAGCGGCTTTGCCAGAGTTGCGCAGAGTTGCTGGCTGGCGGGGGAGAGTCAGGCGATTCCTTCCAACGAAAGCAAAAAACTGAATAGTTCGTAGTGGCCGTAGTGGCGCACGAAAGTGCGCCGGTAAATGTACGGCCACTCTCGTGGCCTACTACAAACCCCTATTCGCCTGCTCCAGTAGCCAACCTTCATTTTCAAAAATCCCCTCGCTTAGCCTGGCCCCAGCGACGATCGGCAGCCAGCGTTGGTATTCATCCCACCCACCTGGGAGTAGAGAAAAATATCGCCGGATGTACATAGTGTGGGATATTCGAATAGCGATTTTCAAAAAGGGGTTCTGGATTTGCCCGGTTTCAATCGCTCCCATGATGAGAATGGTCGTGCGCGCTAAATCAGAAATTTGATCATTGATTGGTAACCTCTTCAACGATTTTCAGAATCCTTCTTTTTTTCGTCTCTTCTCGTTTGGCGCTCTGCAGCCAGTAGATATAATGCTTCTTGCGAGAATTGGATAAGGCCTGATATGCAGATAAGGCGCCGGACTTCTCCATTAACGCACGCTCCAAATCCTTAGGGATGATATCCACCTGCTCACGGCGAATGGCCGCTTCCCATTGACCATTCTCTTTGGCTTCATTGATCTTCAGTTCCCCAGCAGCTGTCATTTTTCCTTCTGCGATCAGTTTCTCCACCCGTTGAATGTTGCTCATCGACCAGATGCTGTTTTTTCTTCGCGGGGAAAATCTGAGTGCTATGCATTTCTCATCGATGCTTTTCATGATGCCATCGATCCACCCGAAACACAGCGCTTCTTCAATGGCTTCGCCCAGGTTCAGCCCCAGATGCTGGTATTTCTTCTTGTACAGGATCACCCAGGCTTCTGACTGCGAGGTGTGATTCACGTCGAGCCAGAGTCTCCATTGATCCCGGTGCTGGTATTCAAGGCAGTTGGTCGGAATATTCATGGGTATCTTGCTGCCCCTCTAATGCTCCTTCTTTTTGGGGAAATGCTCTCCCCCAGAGCTTGCCCTGAGTTGTACCGAAGGGTTGGGGGCCGGGGGGCTTGCTAGGAATAACTTTATACCTTCCTCGCCATCTCCAGAAAATCATAAGGGTAGGGCTTCTTGATCTCCGAAACCTCGTCCAGAGTGGCCAAGTCTTCATCGCTGAGACTCCACCCCACGCATCCCAAATTGTCTTCAAGGTGGCTGATCTTGCTGGCGCCCAAGATGATGCTGGTCACTCCAGATTTTTGGAGCAGCCAATTCAACGAAACTTGAGCAGGACTCTTCCCAACTCGTTCGGCAACTTCCATCAGCGTATCAATGAGAGTCCAGGTGGTCTCGTTATTGTAGTTGGACCACTTCTCGAACCAATCTTGTTTTTCGGCCTCTTTGATGCGGCCCTCCGGCGGTTCGCTCATGCCGCGCTGGTAGCGTCCACTCAGCCAGCCCCCAAAAAGCGGACCCCAAACCGTAATCCCCAGGCCATTCTCCTCACATGTGGGAATCAGTTCCCACTCTGGTTGACGCACCATCAGGTTGTATTTGGCTTGCAAGGCGATATATGGTGCATATCCCTTGAATTTGCTTAGATCGGCCGCCCGCTGGATGTGTCGCACGCCGTAGTTGCTCACCGCAGCGTAGCGTACCTTTCCCTGTTTGACTAAGTCACTGAAGGTGCCCAGAGTTTCTTCTAGGGGTGTGACATAATCCCAGGCGTGGGCGTAGAGCACGTCGACATAATCAGTCCCTAAACGTTCGAGACTGGCATCGACAGACTCCAGCATATGTTTACGTCCCAATCCAGATTGATTGGGTTTGTCTCCCATGGGGAAGCGCACTTTGGTGGCGATGACCCACTCATCGCGCGGCTGTTTCTCCAGCCATCCCCCAAGGATCTCTTCGGACAATCCTCGCGAATAGACGTTGGCCGTATCGATGAAATTCCCACCGGCCTCGGCGAAGATATCCAACATTTTTAGGCTATCAGCTTTTGTCGTTTCCCGTCCGAAGGTCATCGCCCCCATGCACAACTCACTGACCTTGAGCCCTGAATTTCCTAATTGTTTGAATTGCATATTATTCATCCTTTTTGCGGTTTGTGTATTCAAATATCACGAATGGGCTCGAATTTTCCGAATGACCCGAATGACTCTACTTCAAAAAGCCACCAAGTGAGTTTGCCGCCGGAATATATGGGGGTGGTTGCAGCGAAGTCACGAATGATAAAAACTCGTGCAATTTGGCAATTCGATGAATTTTGTGTTCCCTATTCTACTACTAAATAATGGTGAAGGGTTTTATTCAGATTGTCTAATCTTGGTTTTTATTTTTGTTAGCAAAGTAGCGCGCGATTCGGTGCCATCCCAAGGGATGATTTCGTTCTCATCGGCAATGACGCCGGTTTCCAGGGCGATTTGGGCGTCTAAAAGTGCGGGGATGATATGAATCAAAAAGCCACTGGCTTAGACCAATGGCTTGTGAATATCAATTTGTCTGCAAAAGCAGAAAGGTTATTTATTCAAGTGGTTCGGATCGGTACGCTGCAATATTTCATTGATGCCCTTTCTGATGATGTTATTTAATTCATGGGCTGTATGCTGAAAGGTCTCCAATCCCTTTCCGTAGGGATCATGGATATCATAAGGGAGTCCAACCAACTCGGTTAGCATATGGATGGTTTCTTTTTTTGTAGGGAATTCGATTTGTAAGGATTCTTTTTGTCCCTGTTCCATGGTTAAGATCAAATCGGCGACTGTGATGATTTCGGCTGTCACAATACGCGATCGGTGGGAGCGAATATCGATATTGCGATTTGCCATCACCTCAACTCCCTCAGTTGCCGCCTGGGCCCCATCCCACCCCCATGTGCCAGCGGATTGTGCCTGGAATTGATCGGCCAATCCTTTTTCCGCCATGAGGTGATTAAATAAAGCTTCCGCCATGGGGGAACGAGCGATATTGGCAGTACATACAAATAGAATATTGCGCATGAGAAAATTGTCTTAGAAAGCTCCCTTTCCCGAAAACACCGTAGGTATCGTTCGGAAAATAATTATAATATCTTTCCAAAGAGAATAGTTGTTAATATACTCGATTTCCAACGCAAGCCGGTCGTGCATATCTAATTCGCCTCGTCCGGAAATCTGCATGGAGCCGGTTAGTCCAGGCTTGACCGCTAAACGTTGGCGCTGCTTATCGGTATAT
>CAYQQX010000116.1:0-14342 GCA_964419495.1 uncultured Anaerolineales bacterium | reverse complement strand
TCAAAAACATTTGCATACTACAGAAAATTAGGGTAAGCTCTTGGTTATTACATATGCACTCCCAATGGAGGGGATCCCACAATGCTCAATCCAGACATGCTCGAAAGACTTCTCGAAATCAGCCGTCAGATGGCCGAAACGCGCGCCTTAGATCCGTTGCTGAAGTTTGCCATGGGGGAAGTATTGGAATTTGTCGAAGCAGAGTACGGTTATCTGATTCTGCTAGACGAAGAAGGGGAATTGGAATTTCGAGTGAAGCAAAATAACACAGGCCAAGAAATCGACGAGCCCGATACACAAATCAGCCGTACCATCTTCGATCAGGTCATAAAAAAACGAGAGCCCATTATTATTGCGGATGCTTTCTCTGATGAAGAGTTTCAAGAATCTAAGAGTGTGTTGGATTTAAAGATCCTGTCCGTGATGTGTGCCCCACTAATCTCTAAAGACGAATTGCTTGGCGCTCTTTACGTTGAAAACCGCTCTGCTAGAGGTGTCTTCGAAGATGAAGATATGAAACCTTTAGAGTATTTTGCTGCTCACGCAGCTGTGGCTATCGAGAATGCTATGCTTAACGACAGTCTTGAAGAACGAGTTGTATTTCGCACAGCTCAACTGAAGAAGACCGTCGACGAGCTTGAGCGGGAGATCGAAGCCCGTAAACGCGCTGAGGCCGAATTACAGAAACTAGCCATCACTGATCCACTCACCAAGGTTTATAACCGTCGCTATTTCGATGAAACAGTCGAGAATGAGTTAGAACGTTCCCGACGTCACAACTTGAACCTGTCTGTGGCAATGGTCGATCTGGATCACTTCAAAGAGATCAACGACAATTACGGCCATGTGACAGGCGATATTGTTTTGCAAACCATGGCGGGTTGTTTTGTCGACAACCTGCGCAAAATCGATGTCGTTGGCCGTTATGGTGGGGATGAATTTGTGATATTGATGCCCGAGAGCAATCAAGAGCAAGCGCACAAAGCTGCGGAAAGGCTGCGCAAAAAGGTGATCACCCGTGTACGCAAGATTCAAAAATTCGATCACCCCGTCACAGCCAGTATGGGATTGTTTACATTATCTGGAAATACCGAAATCGCAATGAAGGATTTTCTTGATAGAGCTGATCAGGCCCTTTATGTCGCCAAAGAGGCAGGGCGTAACCGAGTCTCGGTTTGGGCTGGTGAGGAGGCCGCTAAGTGACAGTCACCTTGCAGGTGACTGTCACTTAGCGGTTCATCCACCAACGATAAAAGGCATACAGGAGGGGGTTGTAGACTCGATCCCAGGGGCCAAAACCGCGGCGCAGTTCCCCATTAAAACCGCGCTTGAAGCGATACACCCCCCATAAACCTTCGCTCCGTTGGGTGAAATTCTCCTCTAGCTCATTTTCATCACAATCTGGCACACCCCATAAATCGTACTCCGCACAACCACATTCTTTAGCCCATCGCATGGCTTCCCATTGCAAAAGATATGTGGGCATGCGATTGCGCTGTTTATTTGAGGACGCGCCGTACAGATACCATGCCCTGTCACCGAGGGCAAAAACCATAATTGCTGCCAGAGGTTCTCCTTGATATTCGGCCTGGAGAATTTGACACTGACCCAATGGGTAGAATATCTCAAATGCCCGCTGGTAATACTCCAGTGTATGGACACCAAATTCGGCACGCTCGCCAGTAATATCCATCATGCTTGAGAAGGCATCCAGGTCGCTTGATGTGCGCACAACAACTTCTTTCCTGGCAGCCAGCCGGATGTTGTAGCGGGTCTTTTGCTTCATACTGCCCAGGATGACATCTTCGTCAGGTTTCAGGTCAATCACCATGGTGCGCAGGGGCTGGATATCCTGCGGGCTGAGTTGAAACCCAGGGGGCGGTGAACCACCCCAGAAGTCATCTGCATCATCCTGCCAAATATCGGGTTCCACCTTGAGGAATACAACCCGTCGCTGGCGGCATAATGCATCCACTTCGGGCCACAATTCTTCCCAATCTGCATGCGCGCCGATTGGTCCTTTGGGAATATAGGCGAGGCTAAATCCCAAAGGCAAAAGCCGGAACAGAACCTGAGCGCCAATATCTCCAACGGCAATGTGAGCAGCATCCCAGCCGAAAGACGACTTCAATTCTCCCCAAGCAGATGTTTGCAAAAGGTGGACGTTTGGATATTGGCCAAGGAAGTTATCCCATTCTTGGGGTGATAGTTCAGGCATGGTGAGTCAAATTAACGTGGTCAGATCAGGTGGCGGAGTTTCGCGCACTGAAGCTCCAGGGATAAGCACATCCAGGCGCTTCAGTATCGACGATGCGCCACCTTCCCGTGCCAGATGGATCAATTCATCAACAGCATTGTGCAATGCATCGCCGCTAAGGATGTCTTCTTCAGACAACAGAAGAATGTCGGGGTGCTTTGTTGGGTCAAAACTTGCCCATTGATCCCATAATTCTTCGCTGAGTTTTTCCCCAGGTCGTACGCCTGTAAAGATAATTTCGATATCCTGACCGGGTTCCAATCCGGATAATCGGATTAGATCTTCAGCCAAATCCATAATTTTGACCTGCTCACCCATTTTTAGTACGAAAACTTCACCCCCCCTCCCCATAGCACCAGCATGCAGTACCAGGTGCACAGCTTCTGGGATGGTCATGAAGAAACGTTCCATATCGGGATGAGTGATAGTAACTGGGCCGCCAGCAGCAATTTGTCGCTGAAACCGGGGGACGACGCTGCCACGACTGCCGAGCACATTGCCAAAACGAACCGCGGAATATGCCAAGTTTGCAGAATTTGCTGCATCCAGAACCATCAACTCAGCCAGACGTTTGGTTGCTCCCATGACACTCGTTGGCCGAATGGCCTTATCGGAAGAGATCATAACCAGGCGTTCAACGCCGTAGGTCAGGGCTGTTTCGACTAAATTGCGTGTTCCTAGGACATTGTTGGTGATGGCTTCCTCGACATTGACTTCCATGAGAGGGACATGTTTGTGAGCTGCTGCATGAAATACGACTTGCGGTCTTAGTTCATCGAATACCGCTGTCAATCGGTCTCGATCACGGATATCAGCAATAATCGGATGAATGGGTAAATCAGGGTGGGTACCGTTCAACTCAAGATAGGCTCTAAAGATGCTGTTTTCCCCATGGCCCAACAAGATCAGCGCCGAAGGACCCCAGCGCGCAATTTGCCTGCATAATTCTGTGCCAATCGACCCGCCTGAACCGGTGACCAATATTCGTTGACCGGCGATCACAGAGCCAATGCGCTGGTCATCGGTGATCGCGGAGGCACGCCGCAACAAGTCGTCAATATTTACATCCCTTAGCCGGCTGACACTAACCCGGCCCCCAATTAACTCATACATCCCTGGCATTGTGCGGAAATTGATTCTTTCCTCTCGGCAAACATCAGCCACCTGCCGAACAATCTTTCCTGGCGCCGTTGGGATGGCAATCACCACTTCTTGTATCCGCCGGGATTTGACTTCTTTGGACAAATCTTCGAGCGATCCTGCAACAGGGACGCCGTGGATTTGACTTCTTTGCTTGGCCTTATCATCATCCAAAAAACAGATTGGTTTGAGATTGAGCTGGGGATTTTTTTGAATTTCACGGACGACTAGTGCACCAGCATCCCCGGCGCCAACGATCAACGCACGACGTGTTGATGTAGGTGACTGATTGCCATTTGCTGCCGATGATTTCGTATCGGCGAGAATCCTGGATGAAAAGCGCACCCCGCCTGCCAAAATAATGGAAAGTAGCCAATCGATCACCAGAGTTGCCCGAGGGAAGCCGATATACCCTGGAGAGCGAGACTGGAAGTAGATCATTGCAATGACGGCTACAGACAAAAGTGTCGAGCCAGCGGAAACTGCTGCTATGATCAAGGTTAATTCGCGCGTGCTAGCGTACGCCCATAAACGCCTGTACAACCCAAACGTCCAAAAAACTAGTGGCTTAATCAAAAGGGCCAGGAATGCCATGCGCAATGTTTGAGGAAGGTAATAATCAAAAAGCGGTCCCAACTCAAAACGTAGGGCAAAGCTTCCAAAAACAGAGACTATTATTAAAAATAGGTCGCTGGCCAGGAAAACGCGATTTCGCAAAGGTGCATTTGTGAAGACTCCACGTAGCCAGGGCAAAAGTTTTTTGGTCACTGGCGCATCCAATCCACAGTTTTTTGAAGGCCGTTCATGAGGTGTGACTTGGCTTCGAAACCAAGGTATTTGCCAGCCAGAGAAGGATCACCCAATGACCGGTAAATATCGCCAAATCGCGGGGGGGCGAACTTTGCTTCAGGTGTGTCGCTCAAAATATTCCGCAAGGCATTGACTAAATCAATTATGGTTATTTCATTACCTGTGCATACATTGAACACTCCCCCGGAAGAATCTTCCGCAAGGGAAGCTTGTAAATTGGCACGCACAACATCATCTACAAAAACAAAATCTCTACTTTGCAACCCATCACCATAGATGGTAACCGCTTCGCCTTTAAGAAGTCGCTTGATAAATATTGGAACCGCGGCGGCATAATCGGAATCGGGAGCCTGGCGGGGTCCGTAAATATTGAAGTAACGCAAAGCAGTAACGCCCATAGATGATATGCGCGTGAACATATCTGCATACACTTCATTGATCTTCTTGGACGCAGCATAGGGAGATAATGACATGGTCTCCCCAGTCTCTGCCAGAGGGTAATCATCTGAATCGCCATAGACTGCACAACTGGACGCCATCACAACCTGTCTGACATTAGAATTCTGAGCCTCTTGCAGCAAATTCAGCGTTCCCTGCACATTGACATCGAAGCAGAATTGAGGGTCTTCCATAGAAAGGGGCACGGAAACCATGGCTGCCTGGTGGAAGATCAAATCAACTCCCTTGATGGCTTGAGTTACTTGTTGCACTTCTCTCAGGTCACCTTCGAAGATATCGACATCATCTTGGACAAGAGCCAGGTTTTCCCACTTACCTGTGGAAAAATTATCTAAAACCCTTACCTGATCGCCGCGTTCAACTAATTTCTGAACGATATGTGAGCCAATGAACCCTGCCCCTCCAGTTACCAAACTTACTGTCATTTATTGTCCCTTTCCCAACATGGTGGCAGGCGTACGCAGCAGGATCAACGCGTCCAAGAGTAAGTTTCGTTGCTTAATATAATAGAGATCGTATTCCAATTTCATCATGGTTTCGGCCAGGTTCGAGGCATATCCATAGTTGATCTGTGCCCAACCCGTAATACCCGGCTTGACTAACAACCGCGCTCGATAAAATGGAATCCGGCGTTGGAAATGATCAACCAATTGCGGGCGCTCTGCCCGAGGTCCAACTAAACTCATATCGCCACGCAATACGTTGAAGAACTGGGGAAATTCATCAAGATGTGTTTTGCGAAGGATACGCCCTATCCTTGTTACTCGATCATCATCCTCTTGCGCCAATTGAGCCTGGCCATCGGCTTCGGCGTCGCGGCGCATGGTGCGGAATTTGATGATTTCGTAAACTTGCCCTCCCTTACCAAGACGTTCTTGACCATAAAAAATTGGCCATCCGTTATCAATAACTATCGCCAAGCCAATAAATGGAAGGATTATTCCTACAAACAAGACACCCACTAATCCACCCAGGATATCGACAAATCGCTTGGCAACTTCATAGAAGCCACCAAGGCGAAATTCATCTACAAAGGAGCGCAAAATCCAGTCTGTCTCCAATATGTTGATGGGAACTCGATTGACTAATTCTTCATAGGCGACGGGCATTCGAGTGATTTCCACACCGCCTTCCTGTGCATCGAGAATGGTCTGGAATGTGCTGCCCATCATTGATCCTGAAATGGCTACAATAATGTCCGTAATCGCTTCGCTTTCCACCAGCGCTAAGATGTTTTCACTATTGGCAATCACACGATGACCTTCGAATTCAGTACCCATCAGATCCGGAGAATCATCAATCAAACCAACCAACTCGAAAGGTTTAGGGTCTAAGCTATTGACGATTTCAATGATCGTGTTGCCAGCTCGCCCCGCTCCAACGACCAATACCCTGCGCAAGAACTCAGGAGCTGTAAAAATCCGAATGTACAGTAATCTCCAGGCCAGGGTGAGTATCGATGCAAACCCTAAAAACGCAGCAACACCCCTGCGCGGCAGGGGATTTTCGGAAGCAAAATAAACAAACAGGTAGAAAGCAAATCCAATCAAAGTTGCTGTAAGAATGCCGTTGATCACCTGCCGACGGTGTGATGCCCGATGGACATCATACAACTCCACAATAAGCAGCAACCACAGTAAAGGAAGAACATAGAACCAATTCTCTACGCGCTCGCGGATAAATGCCAACGACAACCCTAGCCACTCTTCACTTAGCCCCCAAATGATTAACGCCGCGACCAAAGCAACCGCTCCGACGAATATATCGCCCAGCAATAACAGCGTACGGCGTTCGCGCAGACCTAGCCGCCAGAGTGTGGATGCTGTGTGATTCTTTGCCATAAACTAAGAACGAAAAACGAAATACTTTATCAGACTCCAAATAAACGCTGTTCCCCAGGAAAAATGCATCACAGCGATCGCTAATGGAACGCCGAACACCAACCCGAAGTCACGGTTTTTAATTGCAGATTGAATCCCAGCAATCATCAGCGCCGAAATATAAATAATTGCTTCAGCTAAAAGCAGCCAGCGTGCAAATACAAACCAAATCGATAGCAACCCTAATCCCAACCAGGTGAGCACAAACGCACCGGAGAGTTGTCGCCAACGGAAAGTGTCGGGGTATCGCAACAACATGCGCAGCTTCCAGTATCCATAACGCCAATACTGTCGAGCTAAAGCCGCCAGATTACCGCGGGGGAAATACACTGATCGAATTGCAGGATCAAGCCAAATTGTCGCACCAGACTGACGAGCGCGCACATTAAACTCATAATCTTCATTGGACAATAAAGTCTCATCAAAGTGTCCAATCTGATCCACCAGCGTTCGACGGAAAGCGCCAAAGGGCACAGTATCTACCGCTTGAGCAGAACCACCCACACGGTAGCGAGCATCGCCAACTCCAAGGGGGTGAGAAGCTGCCACAGCTATGGCACGCGCAAATCGCCCCGTGTAAACGCCTCCGGGGCGAATCTCCCATACACCTCCAACATTGTCGCCCAATCCTGCTTCCAACGCTTCCACGCTCAAAGCTACATAATCAGGTTTGGGCATCGAATGAGCATCCAAACGAACGATGAACTCTCCTTGGGCGGCGTCAATTGCCTGGTTTAGGGCTGCTGGGATCGACCGTTTGCTGTTATCAACAATCCGAACAGTGAGTTGTGGATGAGCACTCTGAAAAGCGGCGATCTTCTCTCGAGTTAAATCCGTGGACATGCCATCCGCAATGATCACTTCCATCTCTTGCTGCGGATAAGTTTGCTCGAGGAGAGCCTCCAGCAGCAAGTGGATTGTATCTTGCTCATTGTAACATGGCACAATGATCGAAACTTTGGGGGATGACATAAACTCCGAATTTGATACTTCCTAGGGTAGTCACGCTCGACGACGCTCTGCCAATGTGGTGTCGTCCGAACGCGCAAGAGGAAGTTTTACCACAAAAACGCTGCCTTGTCCTGTGACACTCTTCGCCGTTAATGAGCCCCCATGAGCCTGGATAATCTCTCTTGCAATCGCTAAACCAAGGCCCGCACCACGCCGCCGGCCTCCGGGCCTGGATTTATCCACCTGATAGAACCGCTCGAAGATGCGTGATAAATCTTCGGATGGAATCCCCTCTCCCGTATCAATGACCGAGATTTCTATCATGCCATCACCGGGTATCGCAACTACTCGCACATCGCCTTGTTCAGGCGTATGTTTGATAGCATTTTCAACCAGGTTGGTAAACACTTGCGCCAAGCGATCTCCATCGCCAATCAACCCAGAGAGCGGGCCGATATTCAGTGTCAATATGACTTTAGCTGCCATGGCCTGTGGTGAAAGTTTAGTAACCACGCTTTCCAGCAAAGCGGGCAAATCAACCGAAGCGCGCTCGAACTCGAAAGAACCTGAATCCAAACGTGCCAAATCTAACAATTCCAGCACCAGACGGTGCATGCGTCCGGCTTCGTTATGAATCACGTCGGCGGCATTATTCAAATCGTCTTCGCTTTTGGCGGTACCGTCCAAAATTGCCTGAGCAAATCCTTGAACTGACGTCAAGGGTGTTTTCAGTTCATGGGAAACATTGGCAATAAAATCTCGCTGGGATTGCTGCGAAACCTGGACTTGTTCGGCCATCTCGTTAAATGCTCTGGCTAGAGATTTGACCTCATCAGGGCCTTCAGGCTTGATAGGCAGATACTCACCCCCAGCGACTCCCTTGGCTGATTGCGCAATACGTTGGAGCGGTCCGGCTACCCAGCGCGCCATCAAGATCGCCAAAACGAGAGCGATCAGCAAAGCTACCAATCCCGCCCCCTGCAATGGTCTGATAATGTCATCGGTGCGCGTACGCAAGGCTGCTAAGAAAGTCAGACGGGGGCGGGGTGTCGCCAGAACTAACCAATGATCAATCGAGATTGGACGTGCAAGATGCAGCCATTCATTCCCATTGACATCATCAACCGAAGTGACCAGGGCAGTCCGGCGAGACTCCGCTGAGGTGGGCTGCAACTGTAGCGCTGAATCTGTCTCCTGGCGTGAATCTACCAACAATTCCCAAGAACGGTTGTATACCAACACCCGAACATCAAAAGATTCATCAAATCGATCGGCAGCTTTTTCTAACCCAGGCAAACCAATATTGCCTAGAGTATCTGTTCGCTGAGTGATAGCATCAGCAGCATTTTGTAGTTTCACTCTGGCCTGCATGGTTTGAGACGGGTTGCGCGCCAGATATGCCAGTGTCACTGCCCCAACAACACAGAGCACAACCCCAATAACAACTACATATGTAAGTAAAAGGCGGGAACGTAGGGAAGAAAACATCGGTTAGTCTGATAGTCTCATAGCCTAGTAGTCATATAGTCTGGCTGTCTGTTGGCCTGTCCACTCGACTATGAAATTATATATCTACATGACCATTAGACCCTATGACTATTTGACTACTAACTTATACCCCACCCCGGTGACCGTCTCAATGTTCACAGAACTGCCATCTAGTTTCTTACGCAACTGACCAACATGAACATCAACGGTGCGCGTCTGCCCGGCAAAATCGTAGCCCCAAGCCAATTGCAGCAGCTTTTCGCGGCTCAAAACCAGGCCGCGATGCTCTGCAAACGTCAGGATCAGTTCGAATTCCTGGGTACGCAAATCGACTTTCTCCCCTTGCAGTGTAACTTCCCTGCTCCCCTGATCAATAGTTAGATCGCCAATATGAATTGGGGCAATGTCAGTGGCGCTCATTGATCCAAGATCGCTGCGACGCAGCAGAGCCTTTACTCTAGCAACTAGCTCTCGGGGATTGAAAGGCTTGGTGAGATAATCATCCGCCCCCATCTCCAGACCGACGATCTTGTCAATATCGTCATCTTTGGCAGTCAGCATAAGGATGAGAATGGGGTTATCTGCCGCCCGCAGCCTTCGACAAACTTCAAGGCCATCCAACTCTGGCAGCATGATATCCAACACCACCAAAGCTGGTCGCAGATGCGCAATTTCATCCAGCGCGGCGCGTCCGTCGCTCACAGTAGCAATGCGATACCCTTCCTGCTCAAGATACATTCGTGCAAGTTGCAGGATGTTAGGTTCGTCGTCGACGAGGAGAATTAGTTCACCACTCATAGTTTTCAGTGTTCAGTAATCAGTGAACAGTGCAATCCCCAAACCTCTGGTCACTGATTACTGGCATCTGATTACTGGCATCTGATTACTGGCTACTGACCACTGCAACCGCTTCGATCTCAACAGCAGCGTCTTTAGGTAATCGCGCTACCTGAACAGCCGATCGAGCAGGGAAGTTTTCTGTAAAGAATTCGGCATAGACGGCGTTCATGGCCGCAAAATCATTCATGTCCCGCAGAAAGACTGTGGTTTTGACAACATTTTCTAAGGCGCTGCCCCCGGCTTCCAGAATCGCCTTCAAGTTTTTCAGCGCCTGACGGGTCTGCTCGACAACCTCGTCGGAGACGAATTCGCCGGTCAAAGGATCAAAGCCCAGCTGGCCAGCAGAGAAAATCAAATTTTCTGTTTGTACACCCGCAGAATAGGGTCCAATGGCCTTGGGCGCATCTTTGGCTGTGATAATTTCTTTTTTCATTGCTTGCACTCCTCGCTTGATTAGTTTTCCCCATTGTACCGGAGGGCGTTGCAGGTTACAAGTTGCAAGGAAGAACTATGAGCGGATTACAGGAACTGATTGAACGGATGAGCAGCCTCCCGCCATGGCCAAACATTTAACGCAGTGGCGCGAAGGCGCAGAGAAAAAACATAAAAATCTCTGCGTCTTGGCATCTTCGCGGCTCTGCGTTGGAGATTCTCGTAAACCACGCAAATGTTGATGAGAAATTCTGTAACGGAAAAACCGGTTTCTAGAGGCACTTCCCCTGGAGCTATCCAAACTTCAACATCTGCTCTACATCCCTAACACACGCATCAAATATTTCCTGCATAATGGCATCATCAACCTGATAAGGTCCTCCAAAAACCCCATCCCCATACACCTGACGGGCCTCCTCTGCCCCTAACAAACCGGGAACATGTGGGGGCGTCTTTTTCCCTTCAGGGAGTTCTGCTACACGCGTGAAGTGATAGGCCTCGATCCACCCTGCATGATAAGCTTTCAATTCATTTTTGTGCAGGATCGCCTCAACACTGTGGGAACTCCACCAGGTAAACCAGGCAATTCTCAAATCAGCTAACTCATTAGCCACTTCATACATGCGGCCTTGTACAGGTTGATTGCCTCCATGTCCATTGAGTACTAAAACTCTACGGAATCCCTGCTGGTACACTGAGCGGAGCAAATCTTCCACAATATCCATCAATGTGGCTATGCGCAGAGAAATCGTACCTGGATAGGCCATGAAATACGGTGAAGCGCCAAAATTAAGCGGCGGGGCTACTAATACACCCGTCTTCTGGCTGGCAGCATCAGCAAAGGCTGATGGTATTTTGGTATCAGTTAGCAGACTCAAATAGCCGTGTTGTTCACAGGAGCCTAAGACAATCATCAGACGGTCATCCTGTTTTAGATAGTTTTCTACATCAAACCAATTGAGATCTGAGTAGCGCATTCTTTTCTCCTAAAATGAAGACTTCCGAAATTTTCAAAATTTCGGAAGTCTGTTCGTTATACTACGATATTTACCAACCTACCCGGCACATAGATCACTTTTCTCGGCTCCTTCCCATCAATAAAACGTTGGGCGGCTTCGCTGGTCAAGGCAGTCTGTTTGGCATCTTCCTCGCTAACATCTGTGGGGACTGTGATTCGATCACGCAGTTTGCCGTTGACCTGCACGATTAGCGTGACTTCATCGACAACAGTAGCACTCTCATCTAGCTCAGGCCAGGATTGAGCATGTACAGAATAGGGTTTCCCCAATTTCTCCGTCCACATCTCCTCAGCAATGTGAGGAGCAACCGGAGCGAGCATTAGTGCATAGAATTCCAAAGCTTCAACCCATTCAGATGAGCCTGCTGCACCGGCATCTTTGGCGGAAAGCATTTCATTCAACAACTCCATTAAGCCAGAGATGATGGTATTGAATTCGAAGGATTCGATATCGTTGCTAACCTGCTTCAACGTTTGATGCACTTTGCGGCGCAGAGATTTCAGTACAGCTGGATCTGGTTTTCCGGGTTCAGCCGGCTCGCTAAAAATAGACCAAACACGATGCAGCCAGCGCACAACACCTTGAATATTCTCCGTTTTCCAGGGCCCGCCATCCGCCCAACGATAGCCGAACATCAGATAAGTACGTACGGCATCAGCACCGTACTGGCTGACCTGCTCATCTGGGTCGATGACATTGCCGCGTGATTTGCTCATGCGCTGCCCATCGGGACCCAAGATTTGACCCTGGTTGCGCAATTGCGTCATGGGTTCATTTCCAGTAATAACACCCATGTCACGCCCGGCTTTGTGGAAGAAGCGCGTATAGATCAGATGCATGGTGGCGTGTTCTGCGCCGCCGGTATAGGTATCTACCGGCATCCAGTAATCATATTCCTCTGGATCGAACATTCCCTTGTCAAAATTCGGGCTCAGGTAGCGCAGATGATACCAGGATGAACACATGAATGTGTCCATGGTATCCGTCTCGCGCTCGGCTGGGCCGTCACACTCTGGACAGGTTGTGTGTTTCCAGGTGGGATGCAACTTCAGAGGACTCTCCCCAGTTGGTAACCACTCGACATCTTCTGGTAACTCCAAAGGCAGTTGATCCTCGGGAACCGGATGCCAGCCGCACTTCTCACAGAGGATCATGGGGATAGGCGAACCCCAATATCGTTGACGTGAGATCAGCCAATCTCGCAGCTTGTAGCTGACATCGGCCTTACCAATTCCTTGTTCCTCTAACCAATCGTTGACAGCTTTGATCCCAGGGTTCTTGGATCCTTTTTCATCATTGACTTCAGTTCCATCAAAGTGTGCGCTGTTGATCATCGCACCGGGGCCAATATAGGCCTCGGGCATAGTAGCACCATCAAATACTTGCCCTGAGCCTGTCGAAGGGTCGCCATCGGGCTGAATTACAGGAATGATCTCCAGGTCAAACTTGCGAGCAAACTCAAAGTCACGCTCATCATGCGCCGGGACCGCCATGATCGCCCCAGTTCCATAACCCATCATTACATAATCAGCGATCCAAATAGGGATCCGCGCCTGATTAACCGGGTTGACTGCATATCCGCCAGTAAAGACGCCCGTCTTCTCTTTGTCTGTAGCACCGCGCTGGATTTCATCCTGGCGTTCGGCTTGCAGTTTGTAGGTCTCAACTTCCTGACGATGCTCATCGGTTGTGACTTTATCAACCAGGGGATGTTCAGGGGCTAACACCATGAAAGTAGCTCCCCACAGTGTATCCGGTCGTGTGGTGAAGATTTCCATGGGGTCTTCCTGCTCTGTATAAAATACAACAGATGCACCCTCAGAGCGGCCAATCCAATTGGTCTGCATTGCAACTACTCTGTCGGGCCAATCGATCTCGTCAAAGTTCAAAAGTTCATCAGCGTATTTCGTGGTGCGGAAGAACCACTGATCCAGATCTTTTTTGATCACGGGGGTATCACACCGTTCACAATGACGATCCTCGCCCCAAACCTGTTCTCGGGCCAACGTGGTGTTGCAGTTTGGGCAAAAATCCACCGGGGACATTTTGCGGTAGGCTAAATCATTTTTGAACAACTGAATGAAATACCATTCCGTCCAGTGATAATATTCCGGGTCACAGGATGCCGCTTCTCTCCGCCAATCCCACATAGCGCCCATACTGCGCAATTGGCCGCGCATGCGGTCAATATTGGCATAGGTCCAGTCTTTGGGATGGATATTCCGCTTGATGGCTGCGTTCTCCGCCGGCAAACCAAAGGCATCGAATCCGATAGGGAACATGACGTTGAAACCCTTCATACGCAAGTATCGAGCACGCGCATCGCTGGGCGTCATGGCATACCAGTGTCCAATGTGCAAATCCCCAGATGGGTAAGGCAGCATAGTCAGGGAATAATATTTGGGTTTGGACGGATCGATTTCAGCATGATACAGACCATCTGCTTCCCATTTTGCCTGCCATTTTGATTCGATGTCGGCAGGATTGTATTTTTCATTCATTTTTAAATCTCCTCACAGAATTTGAAGTTGTTTTATGGAAGTAAATTTCGACCAGTGAGGGGAGGCGGGCGAGAAGGTGCTGCACGCTTCCAAAGTTTTTTCGAATTATTTTTTCTACCATCATCTCGAGCCTCCTTTCAAATTTTGACACTTTTACAAGTAGCACTTTTAAACAAAAATCCCTTCGCCACTCAGGGACGAAGGGGATTATCTCCGTGGTACCACCCTGATTACGTTGAACGTTCCAAGTTCTGACGTTCAAACGTTTCTCAGTTCCGCTATAACGTGCGCTCCCGTCGCGGCTACTATCAGTTCACCGACGAATTCTGCCCAACGAAAGGACAGCAGGCGAGTTTGGCTCTTTGGGTCCCTTGAAATCGCTTTCTCAGGGCTGTGCTCTGCGGGCACCTTTGCCTGGGCTTACACTCGTTGGCCCTGGCTCTCTAGCAGATAACCTACTACTCCTGTTACTTTATCTATAAACCCCGGTGATGAACCGGGGTCAATGTCAGTGGACCCAGTGGGATTCGAACCCACGACCTTCTCAATGCCATTGAGACGCGCT
>CAYQQX010000115.1:0-14552 GCA_964419495.1 uncultured Anaerolineales bacterium | reverse complement strand
CTCAACCTGCGTTTTGGCGTTTATGTGAAAACTAGTTCTTTGGATTACTTATCCACCGCTTTGGATGCGGTTCAAGTGATACCAACCAATATCGAAGTATTCGTTCAGCTTCACGGCTTCTCTAAGATCAGCAATTGCCCCGTCGATATCACCCAAGGCTTCCTTTGCTAAGGCGCGCCAATACCAGGTTTCTTCGATGGCTGGTTCACTGGCCGCATCGATGGTGATTGTAGCCAGGTTGAGCACATCGTAATAGCGTGCAGTGTAGAAATAAGCCCAGTAAGGCCCGGTCTGGTACCAGATGATTCGGTAGGGGACCTCTTCGGGATCGAGACCAGCATAAAGGGCGTAAAATTCATCGTAGGCCGCGGCGGCTCCGGCATAGTCATCCAGATACACCAGATTGGTGCCTCGGTTGAACCAGGCAAAAACCTTCTCGCGACCTTCTTTGGCGAAGATCTCATCGGAGGCTTTTTGAGCAGCATACTGGAAATTAAAGGTTTCATCAGCGTGCGGCCCGAGGATTTCCATAACTTCTGCTTCGCGCGCCGGGTAATAAATCACGATATACGTATAGTTAAAGTGCCCCCAATACTTCTCCACATCTTCATATGATACCGGCAGATTTGCCATGATATAAGAGTCCTGAGCCAGGAACACTTCTCGAGAGTCATCATACGCATTGATAACCTCGTAATGTCCCATCCAGTCTTCAAATCCCGCACCTTCGAAGCCCTTCTCGACGATCACTGGGAAACCCGCAGCGATGAAGCGTTTCAACAAATCTAAATCACCGCCCACACGCCACAAGGCATTGAATTCGGTCTCTTCGTTGACAAAGGCCACCATTTCATAGGGCATAACATTCTTGTCACGTTGGTTGGGCTTTAAATAAGCAGCCGTATCACGCTGATCACCGTTCCACTTCCAATAGGAGAGCGCCATCGAGAGGTTGGCCGGACCACAGTTATTCCATTTTTGGAACTCGTGCCGAATGCCTCCCAGGTTAACTTTGTCAGGTATGGGCGTCGAGGTGATGGTCGGTGTGGGTGAGGGTAGAGGCGTATCCGCTGGCCCAGGAATGGTGGGCGTATGCGTGGGCGTTACAGGAGTGGGGGTTGGCGGGAGCGTCGGAATGGGCGTTTGCTCTCCCTCTCCCTCAGGGATAAAAAGCGCCTCTTCAGGGGGATTGAGGGCGTATTTGATCTCAGCTTTTAGAGCATCAACGCGCCAGGCCAAGCGTTCATTGATCGGGGGGTAATTGTAAAGCAGCGCGGCCAACAAAACCAAAGCCGGAACCACAACTAGCGCAATAAGTAATCGGTTTCTTACCATAGTTTGGCATTATATCTCAAAAGCCTCTTGACAACTTTAGAGCAACATGTACAAAATTTTCAGAGCACTTTGTTATTCAAAGCACATACTAGTACAAAGTTTAAACTTGGAGAATGAAATGACACATCAAATAAATTTTTAAAAACGCTGAACGCAATTCGTTCAAGTTAGCCACCCATACAGATGGTTTGAACGATATATCTCTTGGGATTGTTATGATCCTGTTAAGCCTCTATTCCACTACTCGCAACATTCTTGGACCAGTGTTGAACGCAATAGTTTTTCTGAGCGTTGTGCTGATCGTGGTGGGATCGCTAAGCTTTCTAAAATCTCGACTTGCTCCCCCCAGAGTTGGCATTGTCAAGTTTGGACCACAGACAAAAGCTCGCTTAAAGAAAGCGGTGATTGCTACCGCCATACTGGTTCTTGCTGTTCTGGTCACCTGGTACCTCTCGGCTTCGAACATTTTCTTACAGGAACCGACTTGGAAACGACTGCCGAGCTGGGTAACAGAATTCGATGTCGATATTTTCTTTGCGCTGTTGACGATTGCATTATTCAGCTCTATCACATACTCATTTTCAGTGCAGCGATTCTATCTTTATGGGTTGTTATTTGGCTTTGGGATGCTGCTCTCCACCGTTTTACGGGTCTATCGAGGCATTGAATTTCAATACCCGATGGCATTCGCCGGGCTGGTAATTCTGGGAATCGGGATATTATTTACTGGTCCGGTTCATGAAATCTTATCCGCTTCACTCGGAGGAGGGTTAAGATGACAGCTTAAAAGAAAAGCAATCAAGAGCTGCATCCATTGGCTGATATCGACCGTGTGATCCATGCCCCAGCCCGGTTAATGGTGATGACATATCTTTATGTAGTCGAAAGCGCAGACTTCATCTT
The DNA here is from genome assembly GCA_964419495.1 of uncultured Anaerolineales bacterium. Classification (GTDB taxonomy): domain Bacteria; phylum Chloroflexota; class Anaerolineae; order Anaerolineales; family UBA11858; genus NIOZ-UU35. The sequence continues at coordinate 12,314 of CAYQQX010000115.1, read as the reverse complement.
CCTGATGAACAAGACCGACCTGACCTGGGGCAATCTTTCATCCCATTTGAGCAAGCTGGAAGAAGCCGGGTATGTAGAAATCGAGAAGACATTCGTCAAAAAGAAATCTCACACCATGGTTAAACTTTCAAAAAATGGCCGCGACGCTTTTCGCAAATACAAAGATCAAATACAGCAGGTGCTGCAAGATATACCCGATTGAACCGCACATCATTGCTGCACGTAAAAAGTATATATCCGATAGGAGATCCATCAATGAAATTCAGAAAGTTAACGGTGATCTTGCTCGTGGGGTTAAACGCCTGCTCTACAGTCGACACTAGCGAAGAATCCCGGGTATCTAACTTTGCTTGCTAATCGCCCGGTTTCAGGGATTCTTCACTCCGCTTGCCCTGCACGCCTTCGGTGACGCTGATCAGAACAGAATTTAATGTTTATCTTTGTTCATCTCTGGTTTCCTCCCCGCAATGATGATGTGAGGATTGATAAATGTGGCCTCGGGGGTGTCAATATCTTTGGCCTGCAACCATTCGGATGCGATAGACGGCGCTTCGACCAGCAATCTTTTCAACTCATCAATAACTTCCGGTGAACAACCCTGACGTTCTGCCCAGGGGATGAGATTGTGCTCTTTGATAATCGATTCCGTGTGCTCTACATCCAGACCGGCATCTTCAAACATCTTCACCCAACCAGTTCGGTTGAATGACGAGTAATGACTTGGGTCTCGCAGACGCTCGAACGCATTGACATATTGCGCCGAGAATTCATCATCAGGCATAAGCTGGTCCTGAACGAGAAGCAGCCCGCCTGGCTTTATGGTGCGTACTGCGTCTTTGACGAATCGAACACAATTTGGGAAATGGTGCGGGGCAATACGACATGTCACCAGGTCAAAAAGTTTTTCCTTGAGCGGCAGGCTTTCTGCATCTGCCGTTAGGAATTGAACGTTAGTAATACCCTGAGCCAGGATAAATTCGCGCCCGACATGCAGCATCTTAGATGTGATATCGGAAGCAATCACTCTCGCAACATAAGGCGCAAACTTGAGCGCCGTATGCCCTCCCCCAGTCGCGATGTCGAGGACAATCCAATTGGGTTGGGGTTGGGCGATATCAAGCATGCGCTCCAGCCCAAAGCCCTTGGCATGCGTCTGGCTGGTGACATAACCTTCGGCGAAACGGCCAAAACGCTCTTGAGAAAGCGATCGGGGGTCACTTGGCATTGACCATCACCAAACCAGCGATACACACAAGAATACCGACATAATTCATTGCCGATAGCTTCTCACTGAACAGCATGATCCCTACCGGCACCAATAAGACCGTCACCACCGCGTTGACCACAATGGCTGCCATACTGATGTTCCACCCAGCGCGATAAACCAGGATGAACCCTACTTCTAGACCAACTAGAGCGAATGCCAGGCCAACACTGGCCCAGTTGAGTTGCTTCAGCCCTTCTGTGATGCTGGATTTGAGCGGCATGAAGAACAGCAAGATCACACAAAGCACAATGGCGGTCAAATAGGTTACGATCAAAGAAAGCGCAGGATTTGCGTCCGCGGGAGTGAACTTAATCGTAATGTGATACAGCATCGTCGAGCAAATCGCGATCAAGATCGAAGAATAGAAAAGTGACATGGAAATTCCTTTGGAGGGATTATTTTTCAGTCTGGAGTAACATGAAATACAAGGGAATCACAGGCGCAAACAATACCACCATCAAACCATATGCCAGAGGATGCGCCGACCAGGCTCCGCTGGGAAAAGTGCCAACTGCAAAGAGCACAGCCGATGCTATTGCAATAGTCATGGAAATGATGCCGATCAGCGGCAGTTCGTTCTTTCGAACAATAGATTGGTAGACAAAAACCAACGCCAGTGAAATTGCCAGCGCATCAACAACCCCCATGCCAACTAAGAAAGGCATCGCCTGTGGCGTCCAACCTCCTGTGGGTGAGGGGGCAGGGAAAGGCAGCTCGCCGGTTTGAAGAATTATCAGACCTGCTCGAATCAAAGTCAGTAAGTGGGCGCTTTGCAAAACACCATAATATATCGTTAGATTTCTCTGGAAATTATTATTTTTCATATTCTTCTCTACTCAAATTGTACTCGACCTTGACTCATGAACTAAAATAGTATAATATATGAACTAAAGGTTCATATATGCTGATATCTGATTGGTCACAAATACACACCCATATCCTACAGTTCGAGCAGGAGGGTTTCGTAACGCGCACGTTTCGTCGGCTTGACCCTGAACGTCAGCAGACCGTGCTTCACGCCATTTTGGAAGAAGCCAGCGAGAAAGGGCCCACTTCCCTCAATATCAAAGAAGTCGCTCGCCGTGCGGAAGTTTCGATCGGCTCCCTATATCAGTATTTCGGCAACCGCGATGGATTGCTTGAATTTACCACGGCATTGTGTGTACGCTATCTGGTGGATCTGTTTGATCAATTCACACCCATGTTATCGGCGTTGCCCTTAGAGGAAGGTTTACGATACTACATTTTGGGCGGCGTCGAATGGAGTCAGACCGAAGCGGGGTTGGCACGTTTCTTTGGCCGCGCCGCATACCAGGGAGACCCAGCCCTTTCCGAAAGTATTATCAGCCCTATCGCTAAGGCAATGCGCACCACTGTCGAGGGCATCCTGACCCAAGCCATTGAGCGCGGCGAAATCCGGCCTGATTTGGATTATGGAGCAACAGTCCGGGTAATCAACTCTTTGATGATCGCCGTTGGAGATGCGCTGCTGTTCCCATTTATCAATGACTATTTCCAGGTCATCGACGACGAAATGACCCAAGAGCGCGTCGTCGATGCAATGGTGGCGATGATTTTGAATGGCATAGGACAATAATAAATGCTATCAATTCTAACCACGGAGTTCGCAGAAAAATACAAAGGAGGTCTATCATGCCACCTGCATTAGCTCGCTTTTTCTGGTTTTTGAACAAGTTCTTTATGGTACCCCTGTTTCGTTTGGGGTTGGGGCCCCTCATGGGCAACCCCTTTACCGGATATATCATGGTCCTGAAAGTCATCGGCCGGAAAAGCAGCAAGACGTACTTCGTTCCGGTGAATTATGCCATCAAAGGTGGAAATGTTTACTGCATGTCAGGGGGACGCAGAACCTCAGACTGGTTCCGCAACCTGATGGTTACACCAGAAGTCGAGTTGATCCTGCCTGGTGGAGCGATCCATGCTTCCGTAGAGAAGTCAACTGATCCCCATGAAAAACTCGCCATTTCCCGTCAGCTACTCAAGAACGCCGGGTTCGCAGGTTTCTTTGGGGGCTACAATCCCCTTAATATCAGCGAAGAAGAATTAAGTGCCAAGGTCGCAGATCTACCCCTTTTAAGATTCACACCAAATGGGGTTGGCAGCGGCGCTTCAGACCCCGCGGGCTGGGCTTGGATTTCAGTATGTGTATTTACGATTGCCATCATCCTGGCATTGATTGAGGTGTTATGAACGAAGTTGTCCTGCAAGCACAGGGATTGACAAAAACTTTTGGATCACTCACCGCCGTTGATCAACTCACGTTGGATGTCTACCAAGGTGAAGTTTTTGGCTTGCTGGGTCCCAACGGAGCAGGGAAGACCACCTCGATCAGCATGATATGCGGTTTGTTGAAACCAGACTCTGGCAATGTCAGCATCCACGGATTGCCGGTTCATGGAGGTCAAGTTGAAGCATTCGCACGAGTGGGGGTTTGTCCCCAAGAGACGATCCTATGGGAAAAGCTAACCTGCCTCGAGCAGCTTGAATTCATCGGCGAGATGTATGGGGTACCTCGCAAATTGGCACGTCAGCGAGGGGATAAGCTATTAGAGCTTCTTGGGTTGAGCGAGAAGCGTAACAAACTATCTTCGACGCTCTCCGGGGGCATGAAACGGCGGCTCAACCTGGCTTTGGCCTTAGTCCACGACCCGGAAATTTTGGTCCTCGATGAACCCGAAGCCGGGCTTGATCCTCAGAGTCGCGTACTGGTGCGTGAGTATATCCGCTCGTTAGCACAAGAGAAAACTATCATCCTTACCACGCACAACATGGATGAAGCTGAACGCATGGCTGACCGGGTGGCAATCATCGATCATGGCAAATTACTCATTGTGGATACTCCCGAAGAATTGAAGCACACCATTGGCGAGGGCGACGTGCTGGAGTTGGAGATCAAGGGGATTACACCAGAGCTGGCCTTGTCTGCCATCGAACAAGTACTCCCCAACTCGTTAGTGTCATTGCGAGCGGCTGAACGAAGTTCAGCTTGGCGAAGTAATCTCCCACATGATCAGGAGGAGATTGCGTCACCCCCTACGGGGATTCGCAATGACAATATCTTGATCAGAGGCAAAAACATCGCTGACCAACTACCCATCATCATCAACACAATTCAACGAGCAGGTGGGCAAGTTGGCGAAGTTCACTTGCGTGAGAATACCCTAGAAGATGTTTTCATAGCCTTAACTGGGCGGAGGCTGCGAGAATGAAATTCCTGAGTGTGCTGCGCAAATGCGCTCGCGAGCAGAAGCGTGACCTGTGGATCCTTGGACTAAGTCTGGCCTTCGCTCCGCTGTTTGTCTTCATATATTGGATGTTCACCGGGGGCAACGCCACTACTTCATACGGGATTTTGGTGATCAATCATGACGAGGGTATCACCCTCTCGGACGGGAGCACCTGGAACGCCGGAAAAGAGTCCATCACTGCCATGGAGCAGCTAACCTTCAAAGATGGTAGTCCCATTTTGAGAGTCAATTCCATAACAGATCGTCCAACTGGTGAGAAAAGTTTACGAGATCGTGATGCCACCGCCTTGATCATCATTCCGCCAGATTATTCTCAGGTGATCGCCGCAGCCCAGGGTGGGGGTACCCCAACGACCACGCTGGAATTCGTCGGGGACTTGACTAATCCCTATTACACTGTGGCCGCGGTGATGGCAATTACGGCCATCGACAACTACACCATTGCTATGACTAGCGAATATCGGGCTGTCGAACTGCTAGAAACGGCCTTAGGGGGTTCCGCCGCTCGCACCGAGTTCGAGATCTATATCCCCGGCCTGTTCGTATTTGCCGTGATCTTGATCATGTTCCAGGCTGCCATGATGGTCGCCCGCGACATCGAAAGTGGCACCTTGCAGCGTCTCAAGATCACCCGCCTGACTGCCTTCGAATACCTGAGCGGAACCACAACCTGGCTGGTGCTGATCGCAATCGTGACCGTATTGGTCACCTTTGCTACTGCCGCGGCTTTTGGTTTTCGCAGTCAGGGGGCCTTGTGGATCGCCATCCTGGTCGGCATCATCACTAGCCTATCAATTATTGGCGTGGGCATGATCGTGGCCAGCTTTTCGAAAACGGTCTCACAGGCCTTTGTGATCGCCAATTTCCCCTTTGGATTCTTTATGTTCCTGAGCGGGGCGGCCTTCCCAGTGCCCATGGGCACGCTCTTCACCGTCGCAGGCCGAGACATCAGCCTTGTCGATATCCTTCCGCCGACGCATGCTGTGGCAGCCTTGAACAAAGTATTCACGCTTGGGGTCGGTTTAGATGGCGTGATCTACGAGTTATCTGCCCTGATCTTACTTTCGGTAATCTATTTTGCCATCGGCGTGTGGCTCTTTCAGCGCATGCATCTCAAGGCGTAAAAAATGCAGTAACCGCGGAGTACGCCGAGAGCACAGAGAGATAACAAAAATAACTCTGCGTTCTCCGCGATCTCTGCGGTTAATTTTCCTCAAATGCGTATTATCTGACTCTATTTGGATATGGCTTGATTCCAGGCCTCGATAAACTCCCCCACCGAGGCATATCTTTGGTCGCGGTTGGGATCTACCGCGCGCCTGATCACCGCTTTTTTGGCTTCACTGCCCCTGAGCCTTTCAACAGATCCACTCCCCAACAATTCAATTACTGTCCGTCCCAGGGTAAATACATTGGTCACCTGGTCAATCTGACTCCCCTTGGCGTACTCTTCTGGAGCCATGAAGCGACGCGACCCTGGTAGACGATCCGCTTCCAACCTGAAAGGCCCAGGCCGATACTCATCCAAATCCACCACACAAGTACGTTCTGTTTCGAAATCGAACATGATACAGCCATCGTAGAAATCCACAGCGACGAATCCCTTGTCTGATATCAAAATGTGTAGATCGAAGATGGTATCCAAGGCGGCAATTATCTTTTCCTCGGGCAAATTACGGAAACGATAATGGGGTGACCCCGGATTATTGCGGCCTTGCTGACCGCGATGAGTGACATAATCGTATAGCACTTCCCCGGGAAGCCAATCAAACACCAGAGCAATTCCATCAGGCCAATTTATCACATTGTGAAGTTTTGCCAGAGCGGGATGATCAACCTGGTTATGCAGATGCTCAGCTCTGCGAAGCGATTCAATACCTTTAGGTTGCTTGGAATATTTCACAAACCAACGTTCTCCCCCACTCTCTACGCCATAAGAAATACAGCCAGAATCCTGCCAGCGAAATTTCCGAAAAACATCACCGATCTGTGAAAGATAAATCTCGATTTCGCAATCAATGTTGGGGGTATCAATCAGTGATGGAGACATAGGATCAACCCTCGTGTGATCATATGAAATTCGGCCGTGAAATCGTCAAAGTATTGCTTCACGCAACACCAACAGTGTAGCATAATTTTGTCAAATAGATGATCCAATCAAGGAGAAACCGATGAATCGTCCTATTCATTTCAAAATCCTAACCAAGAACCCTGATAAAGTGCTGCCCTTCTATGAGGCAGTCTTAGGCTGGAAACCAGCCACATGGGATGGCCCCCAAACCTATTGGCTGATGTCTACCGGCTCGGATGAAGTTCCTGGTGCTGGCACCCACGCCTACTGCGCTGACCCGGATGGCAAAGCTGACCGCCCGTTTGACATCCAATTCTTCATCGAAGAGCAATCCTTCTGCCAATGCCAGACAGCGAGTGGTGCACTGGGGATGTTTCATTGCCAGCCTTCCCACAGCAGTAATACCGGCTCTCCGAACCCATTTGTTTTCATCTATCAGCCAGGGGTTTATTGCTGGCAACCACTCATCGGGATCTTTACGTACGATAGGCTCCAGGGCTCTCATCGACAATTGGTCGGAGTCTTCCCAGGTAATGCAGGTGCGGCGCACTTTCTATCATGGTTTTCAACCACAATGAGGATTTGGGAAGTGCGCTGCACCTTTTTTATCCTACAATCAATTCATCGAGGGATCGCTTAGGCACGTGATGAACGCCTTCGGCATCGCGCCAGTATTTGATGTCGCCATCACCGGGTAGGGGATCGATAACTACAGTTTCTTTTGGCTTTCCCAGAGCAATCACTAGCAAAATGAGCAGGTTATCGGGCAATCCTAGCTCTGTCATGAGTTCATCACGGCGGTCTACCGAAGCAAGCATACACCCCCCGAGCCTTTTTTCGACAGCCCCTAATAAGATGCTCTGAGCAGCAATGCCATGGTCGCAACCAAAGCTCTGTTTGGTGCTCTTATCACCAAGGATGATAATATACCCAGAAGGGCGTTCGCCCTCCTCAGGCCCAGGCCAATCCTTGAGATAGCCTGCCCAACCCAAATGGGGGAAGATGGTTGCGTTGATTTCAGTTGTGTGGGATAAGAAAAACTTCAGCGGCTGCACATTGGCGCCAGATGCTGAATGACGCGCTAAATCCACTAGCTCAACAAGCGATTGGCGCCCAATTGTTTGATCCCCGAAAAAACGGCGGTAGCTGCGATTCTTTAAAACAAGTTCTCTGATATTCATTGATTCTCCTCAACAGGTTCATACCAGCCCATCAGGGATGGTGACTCAGGATTGTGGGCTTCTAAGTTTATTTTGGAACGTTCAAAATTTCCCGTGGCATAGCAATATTGGCAGCCAAAGACACAGGTATCGTACATGCCGATATCTTTACTGACTACACATCCACAAGCTTTTCTCTGACCAGGATCTTTTTTGTGACCAACTCCGATTCCAAAGGTCGCTTCAATATAATCATCGTCAATGCACTTACCCGGCAGGATACCATAAAGTATTAGATCGCGTTCTTCAGCGCAGGAATAGATTTCCATGCCATTCGTGTAAGCAGTCCTTGCAATAGTGTTCATTAAATCATCATAGCGCGGGCTGGATTGACCATCGTGTTCAACAATGCCAACGCCCAGTTGGTTGAGTTGATCGATACGCACCCGGAACTTGTTGTACAGATCCATCACGCTAATTACCGAGCGGTGAGTGTATCCCTGCAGAGCATCAGCAATATGGGCATAATTCTCAGTATGGAATTGCGCACCAGTGAGATTGCTGAACACAATCGGATCATAACGCCAGATCACTCTCCGAGAACCAATACGATTAGAAAGCTCCTGAAAAGTCTTAATCGCGACATCTCGTGAAGGGCTTTTTGTATCAATCTGGCGCGGATATCCTAACAAGGTATATTGAAAATAGTATTGGTATCCATGTTGATCGAGTTCATCAAGATGGGGGAAGAGCGGTTTGGGGTTGCGTGTCCAGAAGACGATCACATCTACATCATCTGGAAGCAAGGAAACATGGGCTATTTGCTCACGATTGTAAGGATTAGGTACCATGCAATATCCCGCTCGTATGCGGTTGATGAACCACTCGGCGTAAAAAGCAGGGATATCCGTACGTCGGCTGGCGCTGATTATCAAAAATCTAGCCTCTTTTAGATTTAAGACGCAGTAAAGCCAAAGCGACAGTGTTCGCCCATGATGATACTTTGATTTCGCCCTGTAAAAGAATTTTCTCTATTTCGCTCTGATCGAGAAATAACAATTCTTGTTCCTCTAAATCGTCACTGTCTGGTGGTTTTACATACTTTGCGTTGCACGCCAGGTACGAATGTCCGATGGCTTTATTGCGATTGGGCATGAGGCAAAAACTCCCCAAGTGTATCCACTCCGCTGCTTGATGGCCGGTTTCTTCCAACAACTCACGCTTTGCTGCTACAAGTGGATCTTCATCATCTTCAATATACCCTCCAACTGGGGCGATTGTGATCCCATCTAGCGCGTATTTGGTTTGTCGGAAACAAAGGAACTTCCCATCTTCGTTGACCGCAATTACATTGACAAAATCTGGGGTGATAATCCAGGGCCAATCAGAAATGATCGTCCCGTCTGGTAATCCAACTTCATGGATTTCGACAGTTAGGTATTTGCTATGATCAAGAATCGTATGGCGAGATAGCGTTTTCCAAGGTTTCATGAGGGTTCCTGCTATTGAAGATTTGCTTGCCCCCGTAAATTGATCAGTTCAAGCAGAGATTGATTGATAGAAATGCTCTTTGAGTTTTTCGCGATGTTCTTTCGGGATACTATGCCAACGTACACCCAGAATAGCCCCTTCCAATGCATAGAGCATGTTTGCAAATGCAGTGATATCTGTTTGACCAATGCGAATCAGCGCTTCTACGCTGCCCATTTCAGCCAGATCAGCGTAGGTGTTTACGCCAATTTGGTTTAGCTTTTCAGCTAACACGGGTCCGATGTTGGGGAGTTGGGTGAGATATTCCATGCTTCAATCTTGATCGACTGGGGGTGCGGCCGCGCCATAATCCAGTACCTCGCGGGGTGCGGATGTGCCGGTAGAACCACCAATGATGCCATCTTGCTCTAAGGTATCAATCAAGCGCGCGGCGCGGGTATAACCGATGCGCAGGCCGCGCTGCAACATGGAGATCGAAGCGCGTCCTTGGCGCCTGATCATATCCACGGCTTCATCATAGAGAGGGTCGCGATCTTCCTCAGGTTTCATATCCTCCTTATCCCAAAATTCCATCTGCTTGAGTGGGATATTTCTAGGAATACCGTCAGGATGACCGCCCGCGGCCGTGGCAACCGAGGTGGGCGGAACATAACCATGCTGATCGCGCCAATACTGCACAATGCGCAATATCTCGAAATCGGAGACGAATACACCTTGCATGCGCACTGGCGCCGGAGCATCGGGTGCCATGAAAAGCATGTCTCCTCGGCCCAACAACCGCTCCGCGCCGGGCTGATCTAAGATCACGCGGCTGTCCGTTCCTGAGGCGGTGGCAAATGCAATCCGGGCTGGGAAGTTGGCTTTGATCAGGCCGGTAACTACATCTACCGAGGGACGCTGGGTAGCAATTACCATATGAATACCCGTGGCGCGCGCCAACTGCGCCATACGGGTGATAGTGCGTTCGGTTTCGTCAGGGGCCAACATCATCAAGTCGGCCAGCTCATCGATGATCACCACCAAATAAGGCAACTTCCGTAATCCTTGCATTTCGGCCTTGGTGTTGTAATCAACCAAATTGCGCGCCCCCAAATCGGCAAATTTCTCATAGCGCTGATCCATCTCGCGCGTGACCCACTGCAAAGCGCCCACCACTCGCTCTAGCTCGACAACCACCGGTGCTAACAAGTGAGGGACGCCATCATATCCCGTTAACTCAACTCGTTTGGGGTCCACCATGATCAAGCGCAGCTCATCAGGGGTGTTGTGCATCAGAAAGCTGGCGATGATCGAATTAACACACACCGATTTACCCGAACCTGTCGTACCAGCGATGAGCAAGTGAGGCATGGCTGCCAGATCGGCTGCAACAGAATTGCCCGAAACATCCTGACCCAGGGCAAAACGCAAGGGACGTCCTTCCAACCGTCTGAAGGCTTGATTGGTAATACTATCGCGTAAGGAAACTAGGGCAACTTCAGTATTGGGTACTTCGATACCGACAAATCCTTTACCAGGGACGGGGGCCTCGACACGCACACGCGTGGCAGCCAACGCCAAAGCCAGATCATCGGCGAGAGCAGAGATGCGGTTTACACGGACGCGTTTTCGTCCTGAGCGCGACTCAATGAAATCAGGTTCGACACCGAATTGAGTGATGGTTGGGCCACGATTGATTTCGACCACCTTGCCAGGAGCACCAAAGGATTCGAGAGATTCTTCAATGATCTGGGCCCGCTGACGGTCGTATTCATCGTCGATAGGTATATCCGTGGAGGCATCCAGGGTGAAATCAATGGTGGGTAGCACCCACTCGTGAACAGGAATTACCTCTTCATCTAGCGCGGGAACAACGGGAGAAAGTTGAGGAGCAGGTGCCACCTGAGGGGTTACCTCATCCTGCCGAACGGTGTCAGGCATTTCCGGTTTGGGTGCACGAACCAGCTTATGGGACAATGAACGACCCCCTTTAGCGAACATCCCCAACCCAGAGCGCATGGATTCACCTAGCGGTTTTAGCCAGCGGAATAACTCCCAAACGGTCATATCGAAAGTAATAACCATCGCCAAAACGTACCAGGCGAAAAGTAACACACCAGTCCCTGCCAGCCCCAACCAATTCTCTAGTACCGTGAAGAACATGCCACCAACAAAGCCGCCACCCGTGCCATCGGAACCTAAGATGGTAATCCCGCTACGGTTTATCAAAATCACGATGAACTGCAAACCGGTGATTGCACACGCAAAAAGTAAAACGATGCCCACTGCACGTTCCAGGGAAAATTGGGGCATCTGCTCGAAATTACGCATGATCAGCCACAGTCCAACAAAAAATAATGCGATGGGCAAGATGTATCCCCCCCATCCAAACAGATCAGTCAAGAAATTGAGCCAGCGCAGCATCCAAACACCTTTGTTGGCCGAGAACATACCGAACAAGGACAGCATACCAATTCCAGCCATCACCACACCAGTGATATCTAATTTGCGATCTAATGAAGGCGCACTACGTCGTCGCGTCGATTTCTTGGCAGTTGAACGGCTGAAGGATTTGCGACCCGATGATTTGCGACCTGACGACTTGCGCGCCGCAGATTTTCGCGACGTCGATTTACGGGTTGTTTTTCTTCCTGTGCTGTGTTTGCGAGATGAGCTGCTTTTTTTGCGGGCCATTAGGTTTATATATTGGATATTGGATATTGGATATTAGAAATTGGAAGTTGGATGTGCGAATGCCCACGAATTATAGCACAAATGATCTGGTTTGAGCCTTAGGTCAAAAAGGGGAGTGTTTAGCACTAGAAGGTCAGACATACAACCTTTATGATCCGGATTTATGTTAATTTCGAAAACTAGTAGAACCCCCCATGCCAGCTGGCGCCCCCGGTGGCGGCTGGCCAATGATGTAGTCTTCTGACTAATCAAGATAAGAAACATGACACACCCCGAATTAAATATTCTAGGTGTGTCATGTTTTTTTATCCCTATCCCCCCTTCCCCATTTCTGTGGAACCGGGAAGGGGGGATTTTTTCGCAAAAATAGGGTGCCCGCAGCG